>JAOUQB010000287.1 GCA_029879555.1 Nitrospirota bacterium
GGGTTATCAAGCCCTTTTAAGTTCGTTGTCCTATATAGAAAAGATCTCATCTGATTTTTCTTTTAGAAGTGAAAAGTCATCGCTTAAGTCCTTTCCTGGGGGGACGGAAAATTTATTCCAAAAAAAACAAACTCTGAATCGCCAGGATAGAGTTTCGAATTCTTTAGCCCCCGTTATTCCCTGGAAAAGAAACCTTTGAAAGGCTTGTTAAGCTAAATGTAAGATTAAATTCTTGCATCACAATTGCAAAAGTTAATTGATCAGAATTCCCTGCTTAAGGAAAAATGCCGTGTCTCTTGACCACTATGTTTCCCAGGTTCATCTCAAAAATTTCTATTCGCCGAGTCTAGGCGGGCTGATGTATGCAATTCGAAAACACGATCTGGAATCTTTCACTCCCAATGCGAAATCAGTATGCAGAATGGAAGATGGAAATACTAATTCATACCTGCGAGAAGACCGGGTTGTTGAAGATTTCCTGAAAAGCATAGAGCCAAAGTACAACATGGCACTGGAAGGGTTAGCCAAAAAAAGTATCGACAGTGATTGCATTTACACCATCGCAGGGTTTGTTGCATATGTTCTCGTTTGTTCGCCAGCTGGCATGCGAATTTTTGCTTCACCGCTCAAGACTTCCGTTGAAGACTGCGGTCGAATTCTTGATAGACAAGGAGTATTTTCTTCTCCTCCACATGG
Source organism: Nitrospirota bacterium (assembly GCA_029879555.1). Taxonomy (GTDB): domain Bacteria; phylum Nitrospirota; class Nitrospiria; order Nitrospirales; family UBA8639; genus Nitrospira_E. The sequence continues at coordinate 697 of JAOUQB010000287.1, forward strand.
GTTTGGTGGAGGAAGCCTCACAGAACTCCTTAATGATGGCAAAATTGCCCTAAAAGTTGATCCCAAATACTCTCAGGCATTGGGAATTTCCAGTATAATGAATTTCATCACCATCTTTGGAAACTCCAGGTGGGAGGTTTTACAAAATCCCTTTGACGATAGTACTTTTTTCACGAGTGACTTTCCTGTCGCTTTGGAACCTAGTAGCCTTTCTTCTCCACAAAATAAAATCATCCCACTTGCACCAAATCTTGCGATTAGAATATGCCCTGATCCTTCCCTCGACATAAACCAAGTTGATTTATCCTTTTCAAACTTTGATTCCACCTGTAGAAAGCTAAACCGTAAAGATGTTGGTTCCATAAACAAATTAATCGTACGGTGTGCAGAGTCTGTAGTTTTTTATCGGGACAACCATGACTGGGTATCTAGTTTTGTCAGTAAGAACTCAAAGTTTCGCATTGAGCCACAAACAAAAAAAGTGCCGCATGGCACTGGTGTTATTTCCATCTTTACCCAGAATGTCGTAAAGATACAGACCTGAGGAAGTGGAAAAGAAACTTGTGGAAGAATGTATTTGGGGTCATTGTGAGGTGGCCCTAAAAAAACAGACACGAAGTTAAGAGTCACCTGTCTCCCGTTCAAACTCCACTGGGCTACGATAGCTCAAAGTTTGATGCAGACGTTGCCGATTATAGAAGCCCTCGATGTACTCGAAGATTGCCTGTCGGGCTTCGGTGCGATCCTGAAACGAGCGCTCGTGCGTGAGCTCGTTTTTTAACGTACTGAAAAAACTTTCCACCACCGCATTGTCATAACAATTCCCTTTACGACTCAGGCTCAGGACCACTCCGCGACGGGTGAGCATCGTGCGATACAGACTCGCCGTATACTGGTTGCCTTGATCACTATGATGAAGCAGGCCCACCGCTGGTCGGCGTTGGGCCCACGCCATTCGCCAGGCCTCGACGACCAGTGTCGTCGTTTGCCGCTCACTCATCGCCCAACCGACGACCCGTCGCGAATAGAGATCGACGAGCACGGCTAAATACAGCCAGCCGGCCCGTGTGGGAATGTACGTGAGGTCGGCAGCCCAGACCCGATTTTTCTCAGCCACGGTGAATTCGCGATTGAGCTGATTGGGCAGGGAGACTTTCTCGGGTCGGGCGTGAATCGTCCGCACAAAGCGGCGCCGGCGTCGGGCGACAATGCCAGCCAATCCGCGAAGACGAGCGACCCGATGCCGCCCACAGTCATGGCCCTGCTGCTTTAAAAGCTGCCACATCTTCCGGGCCCCATAGGCTTCACGGGTTTGCTGATGCAGGACCTGCATCTGAGTGAGCAAGTGGCGATTCTGTTGGGCGCGAGGACTTTCCGGCCGCTCGTGCCAAGCATAGAACCCACTGCGACTCACCTGCAGAGTGGCACAGAGCCGCGTGATGCGGAACTCCTGTCGATGTTGCTGAATAAAGGCGTACTTCATTGGAGTTCCTTGGCAAAGTACGCCGCGGCTTTTTTTAAAATATCTCGCTCTTCCGTCACCCGGGCTAACTCGTGCTTTAACCGACTGACCTCATCGCTCCGCTTCTTCCGCATTCCCGATCCTGGGAACGCCGTGGTTCCCCGCGCTTTGAGCTCGGCTTGCCACTTATACAGTTGATTCCGCCTGATCCCGAGTTCGCGGGCGATCTGCGACGCTGGGCGGCTTCCACTCTCCAGAAGCTGCACTGCTTCCCGTTTAAACTCTGGTGTAAAGGTTTTCCGTTGGCCCATCCGACACCTCCTCAGGGGAGCCTGCCCCCGTTTTCAGGTGTCTGTCAATTCCGGGCCACCTCAAGTCTTCCGATATCACGATAGCAAAGGGTGCATGATTGCAAGACCTGATCATCATCTAGAAGGCTCCTCGCCTGGGCGGTACAGTTGGGAGATTGGTCAAGAATCTCTCAGCCTTTCCAACCCAAGGAGGAGCCATGAACAAATTGTACGGCGGGATTGATCTCCATGCCAACAACAGTGTGCTCGTGCTGGTCGATGATGAGGAGCAGGTTGTGTACGAAAAACGAACGCCCAATGACTTGTCGAACATTCTTGCTCAACTCTGTCCTTTTCAACCTAGGATTCACGGCCTCGTCGTGGAATCCACCTATAATTGGTATTGGCTGGTCGACGGTCTTATGGTGGCTGGCTACCCGGTGTACTTGGCCAACACTGCGGCGATCAAACAATACGACGGGCTCAAGCATACCAATGATCATAGTGATGCGCGGTGGTTAGCGCAGTTGCTGCGGTTGGGGATTCTCCCCACGGGCTATATCTATCCCAAAGAAGAACGCGCGGTGCGCGACCTGCTGCGAAAACGCAGTCAATTAGTCCGGCAGAAGACGAGCAATCTTCTCAGCATTCAAAATTTGATCACTCGGAATACCGGCGCCTCTATCACTGGCAATCGGATTAAGACTCTGACGGCGGAGCAGGTGCATGACGTCCTGCCGACTGCCGAGCTGGCCCTGGCCGTGACGAGTACCCTGACCGTCATGCGGTGCGTGGCCGATCAGATTGTTGAATTAGAACGAGCGATCAAGGCCCATGTATCCCTGCGTCCCCCCTTTCGACCGTTACTCACGGTCGCGGGAATTGGGCAGACCTTGGCGTTGACCATCATGCTCGAAGCTGGCGAGATGCAGCGGTTTCCTACCGTGGGCCAGTGGGCGTCCTATTGCCGGTGTGTGAACAGCACCAAACTCAGCAATGGCAAACGCAAAGGCCAGGGTAATACGAAGAATGGCAATAAGTATTTGGCGTGGGCCTTTATCGAAGCCGCGAATTTCGCCGTGCGATACTACCCCGCCATTCAACGCTTTTATCAACGCAAGAAAGCAAAGACGCATGGGGTGGTGGCCATCAAGGCGGTGGCTCATAAACTGGCGCGCGCTTGCTACTACGTCCTGCGGGATCAAGTTCCGTTCGACCTCGACAAGGCGTTTGCGTAACACTGGGGCTGGTGGGAGGAGCTGGAATTGGGGTTGGCCAAACCACGAGATCTGATTAGACATCCACCGGCCCTCTGTGCTTCCTCACCGCACGAGGGAGGACTCCTGAGCTGCCTCAGACGTGAACCACAAAGAGGTTGGAGCCAACTGGCAACCACTGGATCTGTGATCCCCTCGTTTGGACACGTTTGGGTACCAACGGTTTTCTGGGGCCACCGAGTGGCCAGGGGCCGGAGAGCCCGCGTCTCCTCGCCTTGATCCTGATGGGTGACTGGTGCGACTCAGGCGATGAAGTCGACACCGCAACCAGAGAAAACTCGGGTGCAGTCAGATGGGTTTGCCAGTCGTGATGAGGAAGAGAAAGAGAAAGGAAGGAAGAATTCCAGAACAGTAAGAGACGTGCGCCCACTTGACCGAAACCTTCTAATGGGTGACCCCAAGCCTGACCCCAAGCCGAAAACCAAATTCCCTCATTTTGCCCCACCTTCACCAT
>JAOUQB010000288.1 GCA_029879555.1 Nitrospirota bacterium
GCCAATCTGGGCGCAGCCTTCGGCATCATCCCCGGTGATCCGCATGACGTAGCGGCTGTTTTGCTGCACCAGGTCGGCGTTTTCGTTGATGAGGGCCTGGCGCATTCGCGCGGCATGCTCGACGTCCACACAGAAGATGATGGTCTTTTGAAAACGGTCGCCGCTTTCCTTTAAGAATTCGCTGACCTTGTGGGCGACGCGCTTCGTGCGCTCGTCAATGACCAGATTTCGATCGTAATCCTTCTGGTTATAGATCCGATCTTCGATCTCATTGCCATATTTGTCCGTCTCTCCCTTGGTCGGACGGTAGCCTTCCACGTCCACATCCAAGTGGACTTTTACCACTTTATAGGGCGCCAGGAAGCCGTCACGGATGCCTTCTTTCAACGAATAGGTATACACGGGTTTCCCGAAGTAGTGGATATTCGAGACGTATTCGGTTTCTTTCGGTGTGGCCGTCATGCCGATCTGGGTGGCGCTGGAGAAGTAGTCGAGAATTTCCCGCCAGGCTGACTCCTCCGCCGCGCTGCCGCGATGACATTCGTCGATGACGATGAGGTCAAAAAAGTCAGGTGAGAGTTCCCGGAAGAGCTTTTGGGATTCTTCCGGCCCGGTGATGGCCTGATAGAGGCCGAGGTAGATTTCGTAGGAGGTATCGATACGCCGATGCTTTTTGTCGACCGCCGTCGGCAGATCCACTACGTTGCCGTCTTCGCGCTCGATCGTCTTGGAGCCTGTGCTGAGCTTGGCCATGGTCTGCCCAAAGGGGCGGAAGTCGTTGACCATGGTTTGATCGATCAGGACATTGCGGTCCGCGAGGTAGAGGATGCGTTTCTTGCGCTTAGCCTTCCACAACCGCCAGATGATTTGAAAAGCGGTGTAGGTCTTGCCCGTACCCGTGGCCATGACGAGGAGGAGACGATCCTGGCCTTTGGCGATGGCTTCGATGGTCTTGTTGATGGCGATGCGTTGGTAATAGCGCGGCTCCTTGCCGCTCGCGTCGTCGTGGTAGTTCTGAAGGACGGTTTCTTCCTGCCAGGGTGCGAGCCCTTTCCATGCGCGGTATTTCTGCCAGAGAACATCCGGCGTCGGGAAGCCCTGGAGGGCGAGTTCGGATTCTGTTTTCTCGTTCTGACCCGTGCGATCGTGAAAGAGGAACGCGTCGCCGTTTGATGAGAAGACGAACGGGATGTCGAGCGTTTCCGCATATTCCAGGGCTTGCTGCATGCCACCGCCGACGCTGTGAGTATTATCCTTGGCCTCGATCAGGGCGATGGGGATGTTCGGTTTGTGGTAGAGAATGTAATCGGCGAACTTGGCTTTCCCACGAGTCACCAGCTTGCCACGGACAATAATCCGCCCTTTGGTGAAGTAGACCTCTTCGCGGATCTGTGCCTGGACGTCCCACCCCGCCTGCTGGACGGCGGGGGTAATGAATTTGGTGCAGATGTCGCGTTCGGAAAGGCTCTTCTTGTCGGAGGAGTTCATGGGGTTTGTGGATACACTGAAAACGTTGGGAATATGATGGTTTTAGACCAGCATTGTGAATCGAACCGAATTGGGATTACTCCCTGCCCATGCTACCCAACTCATTGATTAATGTACAGAATTATTGTTGCGGACGTTTTGTGGGAAATAAGGTCAATGGAAGATGGATCCCTGCCCCCTGCCAAACTCCTTGCAGGGGCAGGCTCCGACTGCAGGGATGACGGGGGGCAAGGTGTGGATGCGTGGGTTGGCTGGGATTAGATCCTTCGTTCCACTCAGGATGACATATTGGGAAGGAGAACGAGGGAAAGAGTAGATAGACGCGTGTTGGATTGAACTGGTGCCTCGACGTCCATTTTCATTCCTCTTCGGAATGAACCCTCCTGACAAAGGAGGGGGAGGGAAGGTGGATTCCTGCCAGAAGCACGCAGGAATGACAGAGGGGAAGGAGCGGGGTTTTGGCCTGGCAGCCTGGCCAGGATTTCTTCATGAAAGAAAATGAAGATGGATGCTTGATGGCGAATGGGGTGGAGAGAAACAAAGACGAGGGGGTTATTCAAACAACTTTTGTCTGCATTCATCCCGGGTCATTGAGAAATGCTCTCCGATGTCTGCCAAGATGGCTGAAAGGGTTCCCACGCGAAGAGGGTTATGATTGGGGATGGTGATATGGTGCTCTCCGTTTTGTGTGCTCGTTAATCGAATGTGGCTGCCGGTTTGTCGTGTAACCCGGTAGCCTAAATACTTCAGTTTTTGAACGAGATCTTCTGCAGATAGGTCGCGCGGTAGTTTCATACCGCGATGACTTCTTCTCGTACGTGATGTAGCCGAATGATTTTTGGGGCTTTTCCTTCGTCAAAGTGGCATTTGACTGCATCACGAACCTTGGTGTGCAGTTCAGCCATATTGTCCGCTTCGGTAAAGATTGATTCTCCCAAGGCCCGGGCTGTGACTCCTCCTTCGGGTGCATCTTCTACCAAAAATATGATTTCCGACATAGGAACTCCTTTTAAGTAGGGTCGTAGGGGTTTGAAATGTGTTTTTATGCTACCCAACCCATTCAATAAAGTACAGAATTTTTGTTGCGGGCGTTTTGTGGGAAATGGGGGAGAGGGGGGAGATTGATGACGGGGTTTCACCCCCGAACGACGAGGCCTCCTTCGACCTTGCTCAGGACAAGCCTTTTGTTTCGGCGAACGTGGCCAAAAGCATGTTGGCCGTGCCATGGCCCCCTGCCTCCGCAGGGGCAAGCTCTTCGGGGGGCCTCTGTGGTTCACCGGTACCGGGCGGCGTGCAAACTCGCGGAGCCTGTCCTGAGTCTGGTCGAAGGGCTCAGACACTGCCCGCCTGTTCTCCGGTGCCGGTTGCACGGCTCGGCCCTGCCACCAGGCCAGGGAACCCTCAAGAAAGAATTGGGTACGAAGATGGATGCCCGAAGAAGAATGCCAGGAATGATGGGCTGCGAGAGTACTGTGCTGCGAAGTGAGGGGATTCCAGGAAATACTTTTGGTGAACACGAGAAGGAGCTGGAGAAGAGTGGCCTGAACTTGGAGCCTTTTATACTCCGGGTTTTTTAAGGGCCAGTTTGTACCACGGTTTCGACGGTTAGTCTTTTCTGTGAATTGGTGGGTGTGTAATGCAGTTTTTCAAATCCGATCACGTGTCCGGCTTTATCCTTCATGAGTATGACTTCTTCGGTCGTTTCTTCGCATACATGTTCTAGGGAAGGATCATCCAACCATACCGTTAATGTATGGCCTACGGTGTCATGAATTACTTTGATCTTGTCCATATGGGTTCTCCTGTCTTTCTTATGTCGGTTCGCAGGCATCAAGGCGCTGCTGTGGGTATGGCGAAAAGTGGACTGATTGATTTCTGTCAGATATGCAGGAGTCGATGGCCAGGTTAATCGGCCACGGAATGAACAGAAGCTGGGAGTTTGTTTAAGGTTAATTCTTTGAGATGCACTTTGGAGCTGGCATTATCAATATCAATACCTACCAGATTGCCTGCGGCGTCATAATCCAGGACAATTCCCTCAGATATCTCCCGGCTTTCTACGCTAGGGTGTTCGGTCAGATCGATGTAGAGTGAATCGGTGTCTGGGTAATAGTTCAATTTCATGGTCTATATCCTCGATCGGGAAAGGCATTGTGAATAGTTACTTTATCGGCAAGCGTAATGACACGCAACATCCGGCCCTCAAGTTCGGCTATCGGTCCCCAAAATCGAAAACGATTTCCTTCTTGAGGTTCGCTCTTCAATGGGTTTTCTACTACTTGGATGCACCAGTCTTTTTTGAGATAGGGACGTTTGCGTAATACTTCTTTCTCAAAATATTCGGTAAATGTGTAACGTTGCACGAGGGTAACATACTTGGTTTTCCAAAGAATGGCTAGTCTTGAGGTACCCACATGCGGAACAGATATTGGAAGTGGGTCGCGGCTGATGAGGCCAGAATATTGCCAGGAAACTTATGATCGTATGATTCGCGCGTCCTTTCTTGTTCCAAGGGAGCGTCACTTTGATTGGGGCTAGGATCATTCCCTTAAACCGACATAGGGATATCCGATGCCGGGTTTCGGCCCGGCAGCCAAGCCACTGTTGTTTCGGCAAAAGGGCCCAAAACCATTGACGCCCCGTCTGGCCTCATTGAACCGGCGGGACGCTAACCCTGAAAAAGCGGAC
>JAOUQB010000289.1 GCA_029879555.1 Nitrospirota bacterium
AGAATTGGACCAAGAAGATAGCGTGGACATTGAGCGATTCCGAATGACGCCGTTTGGAATAGAGACCGTCAATGTGGCGGTTGTGTTGCTGCCGCACATGAGCAACTTTACCGATTTCAATCAACTGGCTGCAGAGGGAGATGTGGCCATTCGCTATGTAGCGTTTCCCCAAGAACTTCATGGGGCTGATGTCATTATCATTCCTGGCAGTAAAACGACTTTGGCTGATTTGGACTATCTTCGACAAGCCGGATTTGAGGAGGCCTTGCATGCCCATGTCCGCCAAGGAGGAGAAGTGGCGGGGGTGTGTGGAGGTTTTCAGATGCTCGGGAAAGAGCTGAGTGATCTCCAGCATGTTGAGACGGGTGGTTCAGCGAGAGGTCTGGGGTTACTTGATGTGAAGACCGAATTACTTCCCCATAAGACCACCATTCAAGTTCGTGCGTATTCTCAAGGAGAGTTTCTGGGGTCTGAATGTCTTGTTGAAGGCTATGAAATTCATATGGGAGTCACAACTCGTGGGAAAACGGTGTCCTCATCCTTTCAGATTTTCCCAGATAAAGATGACTCCTCAGATCTTTGTGAGAAAAGAGGCGATGGAGCTATTCGTTCGGATAGGTTGGTGTGGGGCACTTATATTCATGGGGTCTTTGATCGACCGGAATTTCGGCGTCAATGGCTGAATCGTGTGAGGGTTAGAAAGAATCTTCAGCCCCTTGAGGTAGAAATATCTCAAGCTGTTTCATCAAGATTGGCGCAAGCTCTGGATCGTTGGGCGGATCATGTAGAAGCCAATGTCGACCTGACGCCGATTTTTTCCGCTATTCGGCAGTAAAGGCCAAAGAATTCAGGGAAAATCCTTGGCTCTTCATGCCAGGGTCTTTTGCTGCTCCGCTATTCTTGTAGCTTCTTTTTTTCTTCACGTCTGGTGATCGAATTTTTCTTGCGAATTGTATCGTACTTAATTTTTACCAGTTTATTTTGTTTGGCTATTTCGGCAAATTTGGCCATGATATCTTGTTGCTTGACTTCTGCGCCTTGTGCCGGCTGCATGAGGAGGCTGTTGAAAAATTGCTGTTGGGTTTCCAGCTCATGCAGTTCTCGTTTTTCTTTCCATTGGAGCTGAAAGTCTTCATCAAAGTTCTGCAGCTCCCATTCTCGTAATTTCTGGCCAGTTCGGAACTCTTGAATTATTTTTTGATTGCGTTGATGAATTCGTTCAAGGTCTTTTTCCTCGCGTTCGTTCCATTGGGTTTCTTGTCGGGTGAGTTCACCTCCGATCGGTTTGGCAATAATTGGCTCATATTTTTTTGTGAGTCCAAGGGATGCGGCTTCATCCAGAGCCCTGGTATCTCTTTCCTCTAGAAGTGTATGCTTTTGTTTTTTGCTAGCTATTTTTTCCTTGTGCTCGGCCTGCGCCGCTTCTTCTTTGAGTTGAAAGAGTTTGTCGGAAAGGGCTTTAGCCTTTTCCTCTATTTCCTTGAGGGCGTCCTTAGGTGGTTGCCCTCCTTGGGGCATTAAGAGGCTGGTCCACAATGTTTGATATTCGGCTTCAGCTTCGGCAATTTTGGCATTGCGGTCTGCTTGAAGATCCACTTGTTTGAATTCAAATTCGGTATCAATTTCTTGTAGTAAGGGTGGATATTCAGAACGGAGCGAGGCGGTAAATTCAGAGAAGGATTTTATTGAATCGGTGATCTCTTGATTCCGTAGCTTCTTTTCCGCCTGACGTTCTTGTTGCGCTGCCTGGCGTTGTTGGCGAAGTTCTTTGTCTTCTTTCGCATGAATCAGGTCAATGGGGAAGATGATGACCAGTGAAAGAAGCAAGAGTTTTAAGCAATGTTTCATAATAAGCGCCTCCTGATTCCTTTGGTGTTTCGACTGGTTCTCGCTCTAAAACGCGAGGGAATAGGCGTTCTCGTAATTCCTCATTATATTGGGGATAAAAGTGTCTTAATGGTTTGGAGAGAGGTTGTCAATATTCTTAGAGCCAGCAAGCCCAATGAATTATTTCTGGTGAAATAGTTTTACTGATTGCGAATGTTGGGAAGTGAAGTGGATATCCCCAGGCTGTTTGCTTGACAATGATAAGCTGTCCTTCCTATTGTCACCTCCAACAGAGTACGGAACGGATGGAGGGAAGCGGGTGGAAATCCCGCGTGGTCCCGCCGCTGTAACTGGGGACGACCCCCGCAACGCCACTGTCTGAAGAAGTAAGGCGTGAAAGGTAAGTAGTCAGGAGAGAATTTCTTATACTCCTCACTTCGAACTACTGACTCCTTACTGATGTTCGGATGGGAAGGCGCGGGCAAGTAGGTCAGCGCAAGAGTCGCTGAGCCCCAGAAGCCAGAATACCTCGTTTGTTCCAAGGCCAAGATTCCCTCGTGGGCTGGGGAGATGGCGAGGATGAAGAAGCGGGTGCAATCCTCAAGGTTCATGAAGCCTTGGGGATTTTTTTATTTTGGCGGGTATTTCCACTTCGTGGTGTAGGGTTAGGAACCCAGTCTTATGGCTCTATCCACCTCCTAGCTCTCACGTATCAAGTGAGAGGGAACTTGACCGTAGTCTAACTGTTCGAGTCATTTATTTTGTTATAGTGACGGGTTTTTTTGCGGCTTCCTATCCAATTGCTCTAGTCTTTTCTGAAGAGACTGATTCTATGAGACGTCGGCAACAAGGTATTTTGACGGGCATGCCCTTCATGGCCAATATTGCGCCGCGCACGTTCGTGGACGATCTAGATCGGAAACTCTATCTCGCCAAACCACCCAAACGAATTGTGTCATTAGCGCCCAGCATCACAGAAATGCTCTTTGCCATAGGGCTAGACGAAGAAATTGTCGGCGTGACAGATTTTTGCAACTATCCCCCGGCCGCCTTGGCTAAGCCGAAAGTGGCATATTCTCAACCGAATCTGGAATCCCTCATTGTCCTTGAACCACAACTCGTGTTGGCGCCGCCTTCGTTTCTCCGTGCTGATTTGCTTGCCAAGTTAGAACAACTAAAAATTCCGACCTTTGTGCTCGAATCAAAAACGGTTGAAGGGATTTTTGGGCATATACAGTTATTGGGGAGAATGGTGGGCCGAGCTCCAGAGGCGAATGCGTATACGGCGGAGATGCGAAAAAACGTGACGGCTCTGACTAAACGAGTTGAAGGCCGCCCTCGTCCTACTCTGCTTTATGTTCTTAATTCAGAACCCTTAATCACGGTGGGCCCTGGAAGCTTTATTCATCACTTGATCGAATTGGCTGGTGGACGGAACGCGGCTGAACGGGCGAATGCGCCGTATCCTCGTCTGACCATGGAAGAGGTGCTGACCCAAAATCCTGATATTTTGCTTTTTCCAGTAGGCGAGTATGAGGGGATTCCTCAAACTGAACAAGATCGATGGAAACGTTGGGACACCTTACGAGCTGTGCAAAATGGCAAACTCTTTCAGATCAATAGTGATGTACTGAATCGTCCTGGCCCTCGCGTGATCGAAGGGTTGCGACATCTCGTCAAAATACTGCATCCAGATGTCGATCTAGAAGATTCGGTCCAGAAACCCAGTCCGTAGATACGTTCAATGACCTACTGTGCTATGACGCCCCACTCTTCTATTTGGGAAAACCGGTTGTGAAGCCAATTCTTGATGCACCATCACAGCGCTCGCCTTCTTCGGCGTTTTCGTTGGAGCGTGCAATCGTAAGGCTCCCTGTCTCCAATGCGGTGCCGGCATCAAGGCAAACACTGACACGGAGTCGTTGGTGGCTATGGGTGGGTGCAGCTTGTGTGGTGACCCTGCTGGTATTTGTCGTGTGCTTGGGGTTTGGCACGCAAACTATTTCCTATTCAACAATTATTGCCGTAATCATGGGAGCAACCACTGGCCCGTCAATGGAACTGGGTAGCAGTGATCCCACCTCCGTTATTCTTCTCCAGGTCAGGATGCCTCGGGTGGTGTTGGCTTTTTTTGTGGGTGGTAGTTTGGCCATGGTCGGCGTGGCGTTACAGGCCTTGTTGCGTAACCCTTTAGCGGATCCGTTCGTGATAGGTATTTCCAGTGGGGCTGCGCTTGGAGCGGCGATTGCCTTGCTGTTTGGTCTTGGGATCTCAGTGGGGAGTCTGTCGGCGCTGCCTGTGTGTGCCTTTGCTGGT
>JAOUQB010000028.1 GCA_029879555.1 Nitrospirota bacterium
GCAGCTTCCCGATGACACCTTTGACATTGTGATGGCTGCCTATGTCGTCACGGCCGTTCCCGATTATCGGAAGGTCGTCAATGAAATGATTCGGGTGTGTAAGCCTGGAGGCAGGATTGTCATGCTGAATCATTTCAGTAATGGCAATAAAGTCATCGCAGCGGTGGAAAAATTTATTTCTCCCATGTGCAAGCATATTGGATTTCGAACGGACTTAGCGCTTAATACGGTCTTGGAAGGGACGAGTTTGATCGTCGCCAGTAAGAAGAAAGTGAATCCGCTTCGGTTTTGGCATTTAGTTGAATGCGTCAATAAGAAAAACGGGCAGCATCCTGCGTTCACCAATGGTTTTGCTATTAATGGGCATGTCTCGTGATATGTGGTGGGTTTGGCCTATACCACGCGTTTGAATCTTAATGGTGGGTCATAGTCCTTTCCTCCTTCCACTCAATCCGTAGGTTTCCCCTCCACAAAATTTGATTTTCCCCACTAGACAAAGATTGTTCTGTATTCTTCAATGGGAAGGTCATGAAAATCGCGACCTGCCTTCAGCATGTGGCTTTTGAAGGGCCTGGGGTCTTTCGCCAAGCCCTCGAAATTCGAGGGTATTCAGTTCGAAGCACTCTTGTTCCTTCCGAAGAACTCCCGCAAGATCCCGGTGATTTTCTGTTGATCATGGGCGGGCCGATGTCGGTCAATGATCCTGAGCCCTGGATTGCGGAAGAACGGCAATTTCTCCAAGAGGCCATAGCCAAAGACATTCCCATTTTGGGCATCTGTTTTGGTTCGCAATTGTTGGCGACGGCTGTGGGAGGGTCTGTGGCTCCCGGCCTTTGCGTTGAAATCGGGATGGTTCCCGTGACGTTAACCGATGAAGGTCAAGCTGATCCGGTGTTCAATCAAGGGCCATCCACCTTTCAGGTCTTTCAATGGCATGGAGAAGGCATCAGTCTTCCTCCAGAGATTCCATCGTTAGTGGCGTCAGCGAATTTTCCCGTACAAGCCTTTCGTGTGCGGGAGCGCTGCTATGGGTTGTTGTTCCACCTGGAAATGGAAGAAGCTGGGATACAAGCCCTCTGTCGGGAATGTCCGGAGGATGTTCTAAAAAGCGGGGTTCCTCCTGAAACCATCCACGCGCAGGCCATCCGTCATTTGCCTCTTTCGCATCAATTAGCCGACCGATTGATTGGGCATTTGGTCCAATAACGGCTAACCCTTCCCCTTCATACCATTTCCCTTTGAAGTTGTTTAAAAATTGTGGGGGTGACAGTACCCCAAACGACTAAAAATTTGGTACGGTAGCCGCTCGCTATTTATTTTCGAAATTGTAGAAAAGGAGCAGACAGTCATGGCTGGGTTTCCTATTCAGTATGCGGAGCGCATTCGCACCTTACCACCGTATTTGTTCGCCGCGATCGATGAGATGAAACGCAAAGCGATTGCGGGCGGGATGGATATTATTAATTTGGGAATTGGAGACCCGGATTTGCCCACCCCCGATCCCATCATTGAATCGTTGCGCCGGGCCGCTGGTAATCCTAAGCACCATCAATATCCTTCCTACGACGGCATGTTGTCATTCCGGACGGCGGTGGCCGAGTGGTACCAGCGCCGATTCTCGGTGAGTCTCGATCCCAAGTCCGAAGTAGTGACTTTGATTGGGTCGAAAGAGGGCATCGGCCATATTCCGCTGGCCTTCATTGATCCGGGTGATATCGTGCTGGTACCCAGCCCGGGCTATCCCGTGTATCCGGTGGCCACCAGTTTTGCGGGCGGAACGTCCTACCTGATGCCGTTGACCAAGGAGAATGGGTTTTTGCCAGACCTGGCTACCATACCCAAGGATGTGGCCAAAAAAGCGAAAATGATGTTTTTGAATTCGCCCAATAACCCCACTTCCGTGGTGGCCAGCAAAGAATTTTTCAAGAAGGTGGTGGACTTTGCGAAAGAACATCAGATCATCGTTTGCCACGACGCAGCTTATTCCGAAATTTATTATGACGGAAAACGGCCGGCGAGTTTTTTAGAGGCAGAAGGCGCGACGGACGTGGGCGTCGAATTTCACTCCTTATCCAAAACCTTCAATATGACAGGATGGCGGATTGGCTGGGCAGCCGGGTGCAAAGACGTCATTGCGGGATTAGGCAAAGTCAAAACCAACATCGATTCCGGGGTGTTTCAAGCGATCCAAGAAGCGGGGATTACCGCGCTTCAACTCGATGATTCTGTGACCGACGGGTTACGAAACATCTACCAGGAGCGTCGGGATGTGTTGGTGCCGGGTTTGAAGTCATTAGGATTGGAGCTGGATTCACCACCAGCTGCCTTTTACGTCTGGATCGGGGTGCCCAAGGGCTATACGTCCGCCTCGTTTACGGCGCATATCATTGAGAAGGCTGGGATTGTGACGACGCCAGGTAACGGTTTTGGCGATCCGGGTGAAGGCTATATTCGGATGACGGTGACCACGACGAAGGAACGACTCGCCGAAGCCGTTGATCGCTTGAAAAAAATCGGGTGGTAGAGGAGGTAGTGAGAAGGGAGAAGGGAAAAGTAAGAAGCAAAAGGAGGGAGTAAAGAAAGACACATTCTCGCCTACTTCCTACTTTTCTCTTCTCCCTTTTCACTTTTTATTTCTTGAGTGAGTTTGTCGCGTTCCAGTTGCAGGGCAGAAACTGTCCGATCTTTCTCCGTGAGCCACTGCTTGAATTTTTCGGGGGCGCTTGCCACTGCCCCTTCTCGTCCTAGTTGTTCCAAGGCATAACTGATGTCTGCCAAGGAAATGGCGCCAATGGATCGGGCGGACCCTTTGCAGGTATGCGCCGCCTTGACCAGGTCGTCCGCATGTTGTCTCTCCACAGCTTGTTGAATACCACGTTCGTACCGAGGGAGATCTCCGAGAAATTGGTCCACCACACTGAGGAAAAATTCAGGGTCATCTTCACCCCCCAGGCTTTTCAGATTTTCCAAGATTGAGTCATCGAGACAGGGGGATAGGCCTTTGTTTAGTTGTCCGAGTATGGTCATGGATTGGCCTCCCTGGTGTTGTCGTTTTTGAGCGGGCAACCATTGACGAATCATGGCACTCAGTTCTTCGATTCTGACCGGTTTCGAGAGAAAATCATCCATGCCCGCTTCTAAGCAGGTTTCCCGATCTTTCGATAAGGCATTGGCTGTCAGCGCAATGATGGGCACATGCAAGGGAGAAGGGAGAAGTGAAATGTTAGAAGCAAGGCCAGCTTCTTTAAGTTCGCTTTTTCCCACATTGTCCTTTTCACTTCTTCCTTCTACCTTTTGACTTTCAGCCTGCCTGATTGTTCGTGTGGCTTCCAACCCGTCCATTTCCGGCATTTGGCAATCCATGAGGACGAGGTCGTATTGCCCACCGTCAATAGCCTGAACAGCTTCTTGCCCATTGGCAACCACATCGACGCGATACCCCAGTTTTTTCAACATGCGAACTGCCACTTTCTGGTTCACCACATTATCTTCAGCGAGCAGAATATTCGCCTGCGTGGAAGCTTGGGCTTCTTCTACGGTGTGTCGAGTGATAAGGTGGGAGGGCTGATTCGCCGTAGTCGAGGACACAGTGGAGTCTGGGCTTACAATCATCTGAAGACATTGCCGTAATTGGCGATGGCGAATGGGTTTCGTGAGATATCCATGAAAGCCAGCTTGTTGGGCTAACTTCCCTTCTCCGCGTGTCCCAAAAGCCGTGAGGAGAACAAGAGGCAGAGAAAAAATTTTAGAATGTTGACGAATTTTTTTGGCTAAGGAGAGGCCGTCTTCTTGAGTCGCATGAGAGAGGGTATGATCCAACAACGCCAGATCAAACGGATGGTTCTCCTTCGCGCGTTGCGTCATTAAGGCAAAACCCTCATCCCCATTTTTGGCCACTTCTCCTATCATTCCCCATGATTGAATATAATGCTGCAAGAGAAAACGAATTGTGTCATTGGATTCCACGATGCAGACTCGTCGACCTTGAAGGGGAGTAGGAGGAATGAGCCTTGGAGAGGATGACGATCCGTGAAGGAGAGGAAGGGTGAACCAAAAGGTGCTGCCCTGTCCTATTTCGCTCATGACTCCAATTTCTCCCTGCATCAGCGTGACGAGTTGTTTGCAGATCGCCAAGCCTAAGCCCGTCCCGCCGAATTTGCGGGTGGTGGAGTTATCGGCTTGAGTAAAGGACTCAAAGAGCCGCCGCTGAGCCTTAGCCTCAATGCCAATTCCCGAGTCGGTAATGGCAAACCGCAGCGTGGTGGTGTCCGCATCGTTTTCCAGAACCGAAACGTCTAAGACCACTTCTCCTTTCTCAGTAAACTTAATGGCATTTCCGAGAAGGTTAAACAAGATCTGCCTGATGCGTCCTGGATCACCTCGTATATACTGTGGGGTTGAGGCATAGACTATACCAATCAGCTCTAAGCATTTTTGGCTCGCACGTTCGGTCAGAATGTCTAGCACTTCATCGACGACTGTCCGGATATCAAACTCAATGCATTCGAGTTCCATTCTTTCAGCATCGATTTTTGAATAATCCAAAATATCGTTAATGATGTTCAGCAAAAATTCTCCTGAGAGTTTCACGGTTCCGACCATTTCCTGCTGCTCAGCATCGAGTCCTGTGCTGAGGAGGAGGTCGGTCATCCCGATGACCCCATTCAATGGGGTGCGAATTTCATGGCTCATGGTGGCCAGAAAATCGGCTTTGGAGCGGGCGGCCGCTAAGGCTTCATCCCTCGTGGCCGCCAATTCCTGATTCTGCTGTTCGAGTGCGCGGGTGGTCTCTGTAATGACGACTTCGGCTTTTTTCCGCTGGGTGATATCGACCACGGACGCGAGCACGAAAGTGCCTTCTTCGGTAGCGAGAGGATTGAGCCCAAGTTCGACCGGGAACTCGGTGCCATCCTTGCGGAGGCCAAAGAGGTCGCGGCCACTGCCCATGGCGCGTGGTTGAGGATTCGCAAAGAACCCATCGCGGTGTGCGGGATGTTGGGGACGAAAGCGTTCAGGAACGAGACTGTCGATGGTTTTCCCCAATAATTCTTCACGAGAATAGCCAAAGAGTTGGCTGACCAGGTGATTGGCGAGGACGATCATACCCTGCCGATCAATCATGATCATGCCGCTGGGAGCGGCCTCAACCACCAGGCGAAATTTTTCTTCGGCACCCTTTCGTTCTGTCATATCTCGACAGGTGCAGACGAGGCCGGCTGATGTTTTATTTTCATGAAAGAGAAGGGATAAGGATACGTCGACGGGAAAGTTCGTGCCATTCTTGCGGAGGCCTACCAGCTCACCTTGCCATTTCCCAGCATCTCGGAGCCGAGGGAAACACTCTTGATCGAACAGGCGTAACTGATCCTTGGAGTAGAGTATTTTCCATGACTGTCCTAGCAGTTCTTCGACCGAATAGCCATACATCTCAGCATGTGCCTGATTGAGATAGGTGTAATGTCCTTCTGAGTTCAGCAGCGCGACGCCTTCGTCCCCTTGATCGATGGCTCGTTGAAGATGGAGGCGATTTTCTTCTTGATATTTTCGGTTGGTAATGTCCCAATTCACCCCAATCATGCGATGCGCGTTCCCTGCTTCATCGCGTTGGACGGTGCCTCGGGCTGCGATAACATGGATGGATTGATCGTTCCAAATGACCCGAAACTCAGTATTGAAAGGCTTCTTGCCTTCGAGGGCTAGTTGCATCTCCTCAGCTGCATGCTCCCGATCGTCTGGGTGAACCCCTTGGGTCCAAGCCTCATAGGCCCCACTAAATTCCTGGCTGGGTACCCCATAGAGTTCATACATTCTCGAATCCCATGTCAGAATGTTCTGGGGGATGTCCCAATCCCAAATGCCCATTTGGGCAGAGGCCGTGGCGAGGGTCAGACGCTCTTCGCTTTTTTCTAGGGCGATCTGTATGGTCTGCTGCTCTTGTTCTAGGAGATAGGCATGAAGGATTGTCCCACATGAGGTGAGGAGGGGCTGAAGATACTCCACCAATTGTTCATCGTACCCTTGTGGGCGGTTGCCAAGGCCGGCCATCCCTAAAAACTGTTCCCCGTAGAAAATGGGAACCCCAAGGAAGGCATGCAGCGCGGGGTGCCCTTTGGGGAGTCCACTCCTTCTCGGATCCGTTTGAGGGGTATTGGAGATGACATATTCCCTCGTCGTCAGTACTTTTCCAAACAGCGTATTGAGATTGGAAAATTCCATATTTGGCGCGTAACGATCATACAGTGCTCGGGTTTCTTCATCCCAAGCAATGTTGGTGATCGCATGCGTCTTGAGATAGGGTTGTTCATCTTGATAGCGCACTTCGCCAAAAAACCCATAGGCACTTTCCGTTATGGTTAATAACTGTGTCAGGACCTCATCAAACGTTTGGTTGGCATTTTTAGTAGAAATAAAGGTGGACTCAATGTGCCGGATGGCTTCCAACAGACGTCCATGTTTTTGGCGTTCTCGAATTTCTGCCTGAGCCTGTTTCCGGAGTCGTTGGGATTCAGCCACTTGTCGGTGAAGGTCTGAGATATCTTGGATGATGACCAACGCTTGCCATTCCTGTGTCGGTTCGTCCCAGATGGCCTTGGCGATGGTTTGTTGGATGCGCGGTTGCCCGTTTGGGAGCGAGCAAGGGAGAAATTGTGGGTGAAACTGCGACGCGAATGTCGCTGGAGGACCACCTTCAAACAGCGGCTCAAAGCGGGAGGAATATTTTGAGGTTCCTAGATGAGGGAAATGGCGTTCAATGGAAGTTCCGACGATGGTGGATGGGGAAATATTGGTCCAGCCCTCCAGGCAAACATTCCAAAAGGTGACGATTCCATCCCGACGAAGAATGAATGTGCCTTGAGGAAGATGATCAAGAATGTCGAAGTTGAGGGGCTTATCACGTTGAGACATGAGGCATGCTGGTTGGATGCAGGTATTCGCTGATCGCGTTCACGAGAAGACCCAGGTCAGGAATACCGAACATGAGCATAATATCTCCTGTCAGATTGTATTCTTCAATGGTAAATTGTGTTTTTGCCCAAAGAATTATTTCTGAAGAATCTGAAGGGGTGGGTTGCAGAAGTCCCTGCATGGAGGTTTCTTGATAAAATGGCACAGAATAGATGATTCGATGATTGAGAACGTTGGCCAAGGATCCCATGACGCCGTTGAGTACAATGTTCCCAATTTCGGTGAGCGTGGCTTCCCGCAGGGAATCCATGGTGTCAGGATCTTCTGCTTCTCCCGTCAAGGCGATGACCAAGGATTTTGCACTTTCGGTCGGGAAGAGTAGGCACGAGGATCCGGAAAACGTTCCTTTAAAGGGCAATTGCACAGAGGACAAGGTGATGTCCTTCATTTTCTGAACTTCTGGAGTCAAGTCATCCATTTTCCCCAGTTGGAGTGAGGGGATGTGCAATCGGATCGGTTTTTCTAGCATTTGATTGAGAGATCCAGCCGCTCGTCCGACGCCGATATTCAGTAATTCTTGTAAGGATTCTAGTTGCTCAGGACTTAGGTACATGGGACCTCCGAGGATTGCGGCGTGGAAAGGATTTGTTGTAACGCCTCTTTCAATTGAGCTTCTTTGGTCGGTTTGTTCAAAAATACGGCGGCACCGAGTTCGAGGCATCGGATTCTCAGCCATTCCTGTAAATCAGCCGTGAGCATGATGATGGGTAGCGTGATGTTTCGGGCTTGTAAGGCTTCGAGTGTTTGCAGGCCATCCATGACCGGCATGAGGTTGTCCAACAGCATACAATCTGGTGGGTTGGCTTCAATTTTTTCCAGCGCTTCCTGACCGTTTCCAGCCATCTCTACTTCGTGTCCGAGTTTCTGGAGGATTATCGATAATATGGTGCGTTGAGATGAGGAATCATCAGTGATAAGTATTCGGCTCATCGTGGTATTTGCTCCTTATTGGGGACTAGCTGATTATACGGCGGCCGAGAAAATATGTTCTAAGGCTTGTCGCAATTGGTCTTGTTTCACGGGTTTATTTAAGAATGTTTTGACGCCCAATTCGAGGCATCGGTCTTTCAACCATTCCTGGACATCGGCCGTGAGAACAATGACTGGGAGTTTTATGTCTTGTGCTTCCAACTGTTCTAAGACTTGGACTCCATCCATGACTGGCATGAGCATGTCTAAGAGCAGGCAGTCTGGAGGGTTGGCTTTTATTTTCTGCAGCGCTTCTTGACCATTACAAGCGGTGTCTGCTTCATGTCCAACATCGGTCACGATGGCCGCAAGCGTTCTTCGCTGGAGTAATGAATCATCAGTAATTAATACACGACTCATGGAATAGACTCTCCTTTATGAAAACATGGGCTTGATGGATAATCGGATATTCAATCCGCTGACGATGGCACTTTCTTCTCTGGGGATAATCTCGAACCGGTCTTGATAGGTGTATTCGGCTTTTGGTGACTGGATCTTTACTGCGTGAACAGGGAGAGCAGGGGCTGTGGAGGTCAGGCGTGAGAAGAGAGCAGGGGTGTTGGGGCAGGTTGAGGGCTGGATGATTTGAGGAGAGTCTCTAGCGACACGAAGCCAAGGTCTAAATGTTGGCAGACGAGGTATTGGCGGTCGAAGCGGTTGCGGGTGCGTATCGTCCGATAAATGTCCGACAGGTCGGCCAATCCCCACAGCGGAAGATGAAAGACGGAAAGAGGATAGTCTGTCCCAAAAATCAGTCGGTCAAAAATCTCGGGGTGATGCCGGAGTTTGAGCATCATACCCATTCGGTTCGGAAGGGTCAGGGCGGAAATATCGGCATAGAAATTGGGGTAATGATTCACAAATTCAAGTAAGGTGGGATAAAACTTTTCATACATCATGAGCCCATAACTACAGGCATGTGCAGCGATCACTGTGGCCCCGGCATCTAAGGCTGTGCGAAGCCGGTTGGGATCGCCCACGGATTGATCTTTGCCCATGAGGCTGAATTCGTATCCGACATGGCTGAGCAGAGGAAGCCCGAGTTTGGCCAGTTCCCGATAAAAATTTTGATAACGGTGATGCCCGGGATCGAATTGCTGCGAATTGGGCAGCACTTTGACGAGCACGGCCCCCGCCTCTGCGCACCGATGAAGTTCTTCAATCGCGTCAATACGTTGGGGATTGATCGAGACGCCCGCGAGAAATTCGTTGGGGTAGGCTTGAGCCTGTTGCAGGACATAATCATTACTGATGAGGAATTCGGTGGCTTGGTGATTGATGCGGCCATCGTTCGTGTACACGCCGTCCATGCCGAGTAGAACGGCTTGTCCAACATGGCGGGATGCCCGTAATTCCCCAAGTAGATCTTGGATATACTTCCGGTTTGCCGCTCCAGGATCTTTGGGAGAAAGTTGGTGTTTCCATAACAAAAATCGGAAGAGGGGGCTTTTCAGCATCGCGGAAGAAATCAGACAACCATTATGGCGTTCCGGCAGGGCGGCCAGATGAACATGGCAATCGATTAACGATTTGTGGGGAAGGTCTGTCAGGGGCATCGTGTTCAATTGGTTCCTTGAGATGATAGCGTACTGGTGTTCTATGTCCAGACTTTCGACTGGGGACAGTGTTCAAGAGCGATTCGTTTGAGAGCACGTAAATCCAGTTTTCCACTGCCTAACACGGGCAGTTGATCGACTTTAATGAAGTTGTCGCGTTTGGGAATAAAGAGGTTTGGGAGGCCTTGGGCCGCCACGGTTTCGAGTAAGTCGGGGATCCTGGATTCGTCGAGCATATGGAGCACGACGAGTTGCTCCCCTTTCCGTTCATCAGGAATGGCTGTGACCGCAAGCATCAGGCCTTCCGCCTGAATCGCCTCGTTCAAGGCTTCCTCCACCCGTCCATGAGGAATCATTTCGCCGCCAATTTTTGAAAACCGCGACAACCGGTCGGTAATCGTTAAAAATCCGTCCTCATCCAGTTTGGCAATATCGCCGGTGATGTACCATCCTTCGCGTATGGCTTGCCCCGTCAAATCTTCACGACCCAAATAGCCATCCATGATGTTCGGCCCTTTGACCAGTAGCATGCCCGCCGTGCCAACGGGCATTCGTTCATAGGTCTCAGGATCGACAATTCGAAGTGACACGCCAGGGAGGGGTTGTCCCACGGTTCCTCGGCGTGAGGCTGGCTGAAAAAATCCCGCTGCTCGAAAATCTGGGCAATTGACCGCGATAACTGGTGAACATTCTGTGACTCCATAGCCTTCGATTGGGCGAATGCCAAAGCGATCCTCAAACGCGACCAACAGGCGGTCGGATAATTTTTCGCCACCGGTGAGGGCAATACGCAGGGAGCTAAATTGTTCAGGGGTGCATCGGCGGACATACAGTTGCAAAAAGGTTGGAGTAGCTAACAGCACGGTAGCCTTGTGTCGATGAATGAGGCTGCCAATGGCCGCCGCGTCCAAGGGTGAGGGATGAAAGATCACGCCAGCTCCGTGAATGCTGGGAAACCATAAGGTCGCGAGATACCCGAACGAATGGAAGAATGGCAAGATCCCCAGAATGCGATCACGTTGATCCACATGCAGGAGTTGCGCGACGCCTTCCACGTTGGAATCCAGACTGAAATGGCTCAACATGACCCCCTTGGGTTCTCCGGTGCTCCCACTACTGAAGATGATCGTGGCTAAATCCCCGATAGTGGGATGAGTTATTGCCCCGCATGCCCGTTCGAGCATGCGAATAGGAGCAAAGATGGCGAGGAGAAGAGCAATGGTTCGTGCACGCGTATCGATAGATGGTCGGATGTCTTCCATCCAGATAGGGGTGAAGTGCGCAGGACATTCTAGCTTGGCTTTCTCCAAAAACAGACGGCTTGTCACGATGGTGGTGAGGCCTGCTTGTCGGCAGGCTGATTCCATGCCAGCTGGCCCGGCCGTGTAATTCACATTGACTGTGGTTCGTCCGGACAAGGTGGCCGCAATATTGGTCAACGCGCCCCCGACACTTGGGGGCAGCAAAATGCCCACGGTATGCTGTCCGTCCCAATGGGGTCGCAGGGCTCGTGCAATAGCGACGGCTCCGGTCAGTGCTTGGAGGCAGGACACATGGGGCTTCGTCGCATCCCCAAACACAAAGCGGAACGGGTGCGTGCGCATCGCTGAAACAAAACTGTGATGCAAGGGGCGGCAGCTGGTCTTCCTCACCTGCCATGCGGCTTCCCCTAGTTCCTGAATGGCTTGTCGAAGGTCATCACCGGTTGTCGTGGAGGGGAGGGGTTCACCGAGAGAGATGGTGATGGGAAAGGGAATGCGCGAGGGCCATTTGGCTAAAAATTTCCCCCCTATAAAACTAAAGACACTGCCCCAAACCCGATCCAAATGGATAGGAATGATGGGAATGTTCCGATTCTTGACGATGCGGGTGAACCCTGCCCGAAAGGGTAAAAGATTGCCCGTGCGCGTAATTTGGCCTTCTGGAAAGATGCAGACAAGTTCCCCGTCGTCCAGCCGGCGGCCTGCTTCCCGTAAGGCAGATAAAATTTCCTTTGGAGATCCATTTGACGAAATAGGAATAGCACCCATGATCTTTGCGAACGGGTTGAGGAAGCGATTGTCATAATAGATTTGATCGACGAGGAATCGAATGGGCCGATCCGTGGTAGCCAACAGCAGGAATCCATCAATGAAGGAGACATGGTTGGGAACTAATAGCGCTCCGCCCACTTGAGGCATGTGCTCCCTGCCAAGAATGGTGAGTCGATACAGGGAGTGAGTGAACAGGACCAAGATGAGACGGATGAATGTTTCTGGAAGTTGGTAGAGGGCCCAGAGGGTGAGCGCGGCACTTCCTAACCCGGAGACCAGAAAGATCGCACTGGCACTCAAGCCGAGGGTAGCTAACAATCCGCATCCCAGAGACCCCAAGAGCACGCCTCCAAATACCAGCGTATTGGCGAAGGCGATGACGGCCCCCCGGCGATCGGCAGGTGATCGCCATTGAATTAAAGCATTCAGTGGCACGACCACAAATCCGCTTGAGAGACCCAGGCAGGCCATTCCCAATAGCGTCCCCCCAAGCTCAGGTTTCAGGAAGCCTAACGCCGTGAGGCTGAGAGTGATGCCAATGCCTCCGAACGGAAGGTATCCCAGTTCCACTTTGGTGGCCGAGAGTTTGCCCACCAGCAGAGCGCCTAATCCAATGCCCACGCCAAACGCTGCGAGAGGAAAGCCGGAGTAGGTATCTGAGAGATGTAGGACGGCTTTGGCATAGACCAAGACATCTTGCCCAACCAAGCTGGCGAGCGTCCAAAATGCAATGGAACCCAAGACACCTAAGGTCAGGACTCGGTCCGCACGGAGTGAATCAACGGCCGCCTGCCACGTTTCACGAATACCCCCATCGGAGCGGGCTCTCGGTACGGGTGGGATCAGGAGCGAGGCCCAAAGCCCGAGTCCGGAAAAGATTACCAATACCAGTCCAGCCATCCACGGTTGCTGTCCGGAAAGATCCAATAACGGGCCGGCGAGTGCCGTTCCCCCAATGATGGCCGCAAAGGTCCACATTTCTAGTTGGCCATTTCCCCACGATAAGCGGTGGTGGGGTAAGAGTTCTGGCAGGATTCCATATTTTGAGGGACTGAAGATGGCACTTTGGGCGCCCATGCCTGCCAGCACCAATAAGGGCAAATAGCCTCCCGTCGGATTCACAAAGAGCGCAGCCGTACCCGCAGACATTAAGAGGACTTCAAGCGCTTTCATTAAGACGATCACGGTGCGCTTGCTGAAACGATCGGAAAATACTCCGGCAAAAGCGGAGACCACCATGAGCGGAAGCGTAAAGATCACAAAAGCTTGGGTGGTTTGTGTTTGGGAGGCCATTTCAAAGGCGGGTCCCGAAAGATCGGTAGAGGCTGCCACTTGTTTAATGGCCAGGAGGGCAATCATCAGTTTCCAGGCATTATCATTGAAGGCCCCGAAGAATTGGGCGATGAGGAGCCCGCGAAGGGCGCGAGAGGCTGTTACGGGGGTGGGAGAGGGTGAAACAGATTCAGACATAGCCGAAATGGAGTCAGAATGCCGCGTTGTGGCTCGAGGGCGTCATCACCAGGAATGCATGGATTTTAGCATACTATCCGTATTTTAAAAATTATCGGAGGAATTCTCTTTAAAGTTCCTAGCCAATTAACCGATTTATTCCGTATTGCCGCTAATGGTGTTTTTCCTGGCGAGCGGCAGTGGCCTGACGTTGGATTGCCGTATGAGGTGGAGGGGCAGGTGTCTGGTATGTCGTTAGTGATGAGTTGGAGGTCGAAGAGGTATCAGGGAAGAGGCGATAATTTTTTATGGTGACAACAACGCTCATTCCACGCGAAGCCGAATCACGCTCGGTTTCTCCCACCGGGGGAGAATCGATCTTTCATAAGATGAGGAATGTGTTGACGAGTGTTCATGTCTCTGCCGGGCTGATTAACCATCAATTACGAGAATTTCATGTGGAGGATGTTGGACGTGTAGCCGATATGCTCGAGGCGCATGAAGATAATGTAGGTTGGTATCTCACGCAAGATCCCAAAGGAAAGAAAATTCCACAATTCTTAGGACAATTAAGTCAGGAATTGAGGGAATCCCATTTACGCACCCTCACGGAACTGACCACCCTCAATTATTATCTTGAACAGCTGGAATATTTTCTCACCGCAGGGCAAGTACCTCAGCGAGCGGGAGGCTTCAAGGACACGGTCAACTTTT
Source organism: Nitrospirota bacterium (assembly GCA_029879555.1). GTDB lineage: Bacteria > Nitrospirota > Nitrospiria > Nitrospirales > UBA8639 > Nitrospira_E. Next base: position 13,688 of record JAOUQB010000028.1, read on the forward strand.
CTCTGGTGATGGATGAGGCGGTGCAGGCTCATCAAAGCGAATTGGATTTGATGGGGATTGAAGTGATTCGGGAGTACCATTCTATCGGTGAAGGGATTTTGGAAGTTTCCAAGTTGAAGCCTATCGTGGTGAACCTGATTCGAAATGCGATCAATGCGATGCGCGGCATTACGGCTCACCGG
>JAOUQB010000290.1 GCA_029879555.1 Nitrospirota bacterium
TTATTGCCGGGGGATAAGATTACGGAAAAGTTAACGGGGGGGCAGTGAACAATAATCGTGAGTTGTAGTACATCAGTGAAAGATGCAAGAATTCCGGTCAACGGGGTTCACCCAAAAGGGCATTACGATTGTTTCCCAATCCCCATTCATTTAAATGAACGTAAGGAGCCACCATGCATTTCACCGTTCAACGCTTACCCGAACAGTCTTCACAGCCCCTCCGGGGTTCTGTAACCCAAGGGCTGGGAATACTTTTCGGAATGCTTTGTTTTCTGTTGGGTAGTCCGGGCCTTACCCAGGCCGGGGAATTAGGACATTACGCCCCGGGGTTACCCAATATTCGCGACCTGCTCGTTCCTGATCCTGGGTTTTACTTCATTCAGTATATGGCCGCCTATAACACGGATACCTTCAGAAACAGAAATGGCGATAAAGTGAAATCCATCAATACCCCGATCACCACCCTCAACGTAGAAACCGACGTCGATGTGTTTGTTGTCGCCCCCGCATTTGTTTGGGTTAGTCCATGGGAGGTCATGGGCGCAAGGTACGGAGCACAAATCATTCCCACATTTGGGAATACCTCCGTTCAGGCGTCGTTACGTACCCAGACAGGGTTTGGTGTCGAGGCGGATGAGTCTCAATTCGGGGTAGGTGACTTATACGTTAAACCCTTGTGGTTAGGATGGGAAGGCGCCCACTACTCTGTGGCCACCGGCTATGGGTTCTATGCCCCCGTAGGAAAATATGACGAGGGAGACTCGGATAATATTGGGTTGGGTTTTTGGACCCATGAGTTCCAACTGGCCACCGCCTGGTATCCCTGGGAACACAAAGGGACGGCCGTCACACTGGCAGGAACCTACGAAATTCATTCGGAAATCGAAGATGTGAACATCACTCCCGGCGATCGGGTTTCCCTCAATTGGGGAGTTAGTCAGTACCTCCCCCTCAATGATGCCAACTCGCTTTTACTGGAAGTGGGAGTCTTAGGCTATTCTCAGTGGCAGGTGGAAAAAGATTCGGGATCGGATGTGAACCGGCGGTTTAACGTCAAGGACCAGGTGCATGCAGCCGGGGGACAAATCGGTTTGACGTATGTACCCTGGAAGGCGTTCATGGTGTTTCATGGACTGCAAGAATTTGCCGCCGAAGCGCGTTTTGAAGGGCAATTTTATACTCTGACCGTCGGAAAGGGATTTTAGGGGATAGATAATCTCTATAAAACTTTTTCGAAAAGCCTCAACGCGCGAGGCCTCAAACTAAAGGAGAGAATGACGATGTTCAGGTTGATGATTCGCGTGGTGGGGTCTGTCATTCTTGCGCTTTCCTTCACTTGCCCAGTCTCAGCTCAGTCCGATGGGTCTGTTTTACCATTTCCTTCGCCACCATCTGAAAGCGTGGCGAACCCCAGAATTCAAGATTCCACGATGAAATGGCCCAAACCGCCCCAACGGCTGCCCGCAGATGCCCCCTAATATCCTGATTGTGTTGATCGATGATATCGGCTTTGGTGTGGCCGACACTCGGCGGCGAGGTGCACATTCCCGCGCTCACTCGCCTGGCGAATGACGGCATCTGGTACAACGCGTTCCATACCACGTCCATCTGCTCGCCGACTCGGGCCGCCTTGTTGACCGGTCGGAATCATACGCGTGCCGGCTCCGGCACGATAGCGGAACGTGCCGTTGCCTTCGATGGCTACACGGGCGTGATACCCAAGACGGCTGCGACGATAGCGGAGGTCTTGAAGGAGTACGGCTATCACACGTCGGCGTTTGGGAAATGGCACAATACATCAGCCACGGAGACGACAGCGATGGGTCCAAAAGACCGTTGGCCAAACGGCTATGGCTTTGAATACTTTTACGGGTTCCTGGCCGGTGAGACGTCCCAGTATGAGCCGCGTCTTTATGAGAATTACAATACCGTGGAACCGCCACATGACGACCCTTCCTATCATTTAACCGTGGATATGAAGGAAAAGGCCTTGGCCTGGATCGACCAGCATCAGGCCTTTTCGCCCGACAAGCCTTGGCTCATGTACTGGGCCCCAGGCGCGGGCCACGGGCCACACCAGGTGTCTAAGGAGTGGGCCGACCAATACAAAGGGCAATTCGATGATGGTTGGGACGCCTATCGCCAACGTGTCTACCAGCGGCAAATCGATATAGGGATTATTCCGAAAGGGACGAAACTCACACCTCGTGATCCTTCCATGGCTTCGTGGGACGTTATCCCTGAAGAACAGCGTGCTTTCCAGCGGCGATTGATGGAAGACTTTGCAGGATTCATGGAACATACCGACCATCAAATTGGAGAAATGATCGATGGGCTTGAGCAACGGGGACTCACGGACAACACGATCATTTTCTATATCGTCGGCGACAACGGTTCAAGTGCCGAAGGCCAGCAAGGCTCGATCAGTGAATTACTTGCTCAGAAGATGATTCCGAATACCGTTGAACAACAAATGTCTGCAATGGAAAAGTTAGGAGGCCTTGACGCATTGGGCGGCCCCAAAATGGACAACATGTACCATGCTGGATGGGCCTGGGCAGGTGATACTCCCTTTAAGAGCACCAAGCTGGTTGCGGCCCACTTTGGGGGAACCCGCAACCCTATGGTCGTATCCTGGCCAAAGGGGATCCGGCCGGATAACACGATGCGTCAACAATTTCACCATGTCGTCGATATCGCCCCAACCCTCTATGAAATCCTGGGTATTCCACACCCAAAGATCGTATATGGTCACACACAGATCTCGATGGACGTGATGAGCCTGGCCTACACATTTCCGGATGGCACGGCAGCAGGGAAAAAGAAGACGCAGTTCTTCGACAACAACGGAAGTCGCGGCGTGTACCACGAAGGCTGGTTTGCCGGCGCGTTCGGTCCCTTCACCCCTTGGAATGCCACAAAGGGAGGATTCAATAAAGAGTGGGATTCGGCCAATGATGCCTGGGAGCTGTATGACTTACGCCACGATTTTTCCCAAGCGGTTGACCTGTCAAAGGAGAATCCTGAGAAACTCGAGGAAATGAAGGCGCTCTTCCTGCGAGTGCCTGAAGGGAATCAGGACTTTCCGATCGGGGCCGGCAACTGGTTGAGACTTCACCCGAAAGATATTCATGCCTCGCCTTATACCAGTTGGACATTCCGGCAGGACACCCGCTGGAGCTGGATGCCTGAATTTACCGCGCCCGGTCTTGGCAAAAGAAGTAATACTGTGACCATCGATCTTGAGGTTGGAGAGAACGCTACAGGCACCCTCTATGCCCTTGGCGGAGCAAGCGGGGGACTGACCTGTTACATGGACGACGGCTACCTCATTTACGAATACAATTTGATGATCATTGAGCGTTACATCGCTCGATCGAAAGAAAAACTCATGTCTGGCAAGCATACGATCATCGTAGACGCGACGCTGGCCAAACCGGCGACACCAGCCACGATCCTGATGAGCGTCGATGGCAACGAGGTCGCCCGGGTGAGGACCAAGCGCACGGTCTCCCTGGCCTTTACAGCCAGCGAAACATTTGATGTCGGCACCGACCTCGGCTCACCGGTCTCCCGCGAGTATGCTGACCGCCGGCCGTTCCCATTCACGGGAAAAATTGAGAAGGTAGAAGTGAGGCTTAAATAAAAGAAAACATCATGCAGATGAAGCACGTATTCCTCTTGCAATCTTGCTCACCGGCCTGTTGCTTTTCGCCAAGAAGTCGTCAAAGGGGACTTTCAATCGCATAGGGACTGCGATTGGAGGAAGCGAATGTGCGGAGGGGGTAGCCTACCGAATGTTAATCGAGAGAGGGTCTGAATTTCAGACCCAGTCCAACATATAAGCTGGAATCTACGTCAAATTCCACATTTTCGAACTTTGATCCGGACAAGCTAAACCCGCGCATGCCTCCGATCCCAGCGTCAAGGCTTGCCCAGAAATTGGAGACCACGCGACGTTCAACACCCAAACCGAAATCCCAGGCGTTTAAGTTTAATGCCACGTCACCTTTTCCCGTATTCACAGACCAGGAAGCTCCGGATGGAACGGCTCCCAGGCGAACCATCCAGTCTGTCGTCGGAGAATAATAGATTCCCGGCCAGGGCATGATGAGGCTGAGCATCCATTGCTCGTTGA
>JAOUQB010000291.1 GCA_029879555.1 Nitrospirota bacterium
ACCGAGAGTGGCGAGCGGAATGTTTTGGCCTTGTATTGGGGAGGCGTTTCCAGAAAACCGGCCAATGCGTGGACCGATTATGAGAACGGCTGCTAGGGCCACCCAACCGCCGACCGAATGCACGACTGTTGATCCGGCAAAGTCAATAAAGCCGAGACGATGTAACCACCCTGTTGTTTCCCCGGTAGCCAATCCTCCCCATATCCAATGACCCATAATAGGATAGATCACAACTGAGACAGCCAGGCTTGTGGCTAAATACCCTGTGAACCTCATGCGTTCCGCAACGGCCCCGGAGACCAGGGTTGTGGCAGTCCCACAAAATACCATTTGAAAGAAAAAGAACGCCCAGAGCCATGGTTGGTTGTCCGCGTTAAAGAAGAATCCCTCGGTCCCCGCCATGCCGGCTGCGGTCGGACCGAACATGATGGCAAAGCCAACTGCCCAAAAACCCAGGGACGAGGTACAAAAATCCACTAAATTTTTGATGGCGACGTTAATGCTATTTTTGGCACGAACCAGGCCGGTTTCTAGACACGTAAACCCCGCCTGCATCAGCATGACGAGGGCTGCACAGAGGAGTACCCAGAGGACATCAACGACGGGTAAGGTGTTGAAAGTCAGATCGGGCATATCATTTCGGAGCAAGGTGCTGGAAATTGTGGGGGGAGATGGTTGGTAGGGAAGAGGGGCTGTTTCACGGGAACATCTAGATCTCTCACTCACAAGAAAAAAATGGACATAAGCCAAGCCCCGAAAATGGCCAAGCTTACGTCCACAACTTGCTTCTCCATACAGATGTTAAGGAGCTCGTTTGAAACGTTTGCTAAATTCTCGGTTGGAAAATTGGCTGACTTTAAAAAAGGTTTTTTAGGGATGTACGAAAAGAAGGGGGTGTATTTGCTCTGTTCTGGAAGGCCCTCTATACTTTTAATTCGTAGGGGGGTAAGCGACGGGAGGCGATGGGTTTGGGTTATTCGAATCGAGGGGGAGGTTTACTGAGAAGTGGATGAATAGACATCAACCATTATTAAGTGAGTGGAAGTGAATACCAAATAGAAGTTTGGCAGCAAATTCTTCCAAGCGCAGAGGACTATTTTTTATGAAGAATCTTATGATGAAGGCTCTAATTTTTGGTCTTGTTCCTAGTGTGTTTCTCTTGGGGATTCCGCCCGTAGCAAATTCGACGGTGGGATGGGAAATAGGGGATATGGTCCTGGATTTCGGTCTTTATCTTGAGTCTGGAGAACAGGTGGTATTAGTCGATAAATATGAAGTGGGCCATCCCTTTTTTGTGGAATTATCCTGGAAACTGAACGCAGACAATTGCCTATTGCAAGTTCAAGAATCTACAGGTGAAGGTGGCACTGTTATCACCAAAACTGTTAGCGATGATGGTCTATTAAATGGCGTGGTGTCACATGCCGTGTTCCAGCAAGTTGAAGCCGTGGTGGTGACAGCGGCTGAAGGGAAACATTGTGAAATCGAACCATCGCAAGATGAATTCTTGGTCATAGCACGGGAGGCGCGTGCTCCTCTCTCTGTTGAAGAGGGAATTTCCCCAGCACCAATTGGTGCGGTTGTCGTGGTGTTTCGCGCGACGACGTTTTTTATGCCAGGGGAGGTCACGATTAAACCTGGCGAAAAAGTTGTGTGGGTGTATGCTGATGGGGCTCAAGAGCCACATAGTGTGACCAGTGGAAGTTGCAAGGTGAACGATTGTTCGGGAGGAGGAAAACAGTTCAATAGTGGCTTGAATCTGAATAAACCTGGCCAGCGTTTTGAACATGTTTTCAAGCATTCCAGGACCTTTCCCTACCACTGCGATCTTCATCTCGGGTCGATGCAAGGATCCGTGACCGTTCAACCCTCTCCGTAGCTTTCCCAGTTCCCCAAGCTTTGGCCCTCAATTTCCGGGACCCTTCTTCTCTTGAGCTCGATAAAGTCGTAAAGATGACCAGGCAGGTTCTGCGTGTTATTATAAGGGTCCTCCGGAGCCGATCCTGTGAAATCCCCCATTCTCGCAAAACCATTTCATCTTATTCTGATTAAGCCTTCTCATTATGATGATGACGGCTATGTCATCCAGTGGGTGCGTTCGTCTATCCCTTCCAACACCATGGCGGCCATTTATGGGCTTGCACTTGATTGTGCCGAACGACAGGTGCTCGGAGATGATGTGCAGGTATCCATTACGGCCTTAGACGAGACGAATACCCGCGTGAGCCCGCCTCAGTTGGTGCGCATGATTCAAGATGCGGGTGGCCAGGGCCTTATCGCCCTGGTGGGCGTTCAAACGAATCAATTCCCACGTGCCATGGATCTGGCCAGAGAATTTCGCCGATCTCATCTACAGGTGTGTATCGGCGGATTTCATGTCAGTGGGTGTTTAGCCATGTTGCCGACCATCCCAGCGGATCTTCAAGAAGCGATGAACGAAGGAGTGTCCTTATTTGCCGGAGAAGTAGAAGGCCAGCTAGATAGACTATTGCAGGATGCGCATTCTGGAAAATTACAGCTCCTCTATAACGTCATGAAAGATCCTCCAGGACTGGGAGGCCAACCAGTTCCCTACCTTCCGGCTCATCTCGTTCATCGGATGTCTGGTGCGCGCACGAGTTTTGATGCGGGGCGCGGCTGTCCGTTTCTATGTAGTTTTTGCACGATAATTAATGTCCAAGGGCGGAAGTCCCGGTTTCGGACTCCAGATGATATTGAGCAATTAGTACGGACCAACCTTGAGCAGGGCATTCATAAGTTTTTTGTGACGGATGATAACTTTGCGAGAAATCAAGCTTGGGAACCGATCTTGGATCGGTTGATTCAACTACGCGAAGAGGAAGGGCTGCAATTTAAGATCACCATTCAAGTGGATACCATGTGTCACAAAATTCCCCGGTTTATCGAAAAATCAGGACGGGCCGGAGTGGATCGGGTATTCATTGGATTGGAAAGTATCAACCCCGATTCTTTGGAAGGATCAAGAAAACATCAAAATAAAATTACGGAATATCGGAGCATGCTCCAAGCGTGGCATCGCGTTGGCGCCCTCACTCTGGCTGGCCTCATCCTTGGATTCCCCACGGATACGCCTGAAAGCATCACCCGGGATATTCAAATTATACAAAAGGAACTCCCGATAGATCTGTTGTATTTTTTTATTTTGACCCCATTACCGGGCTCCCAAGATCACAAGGAGTTGTGCGAACAGGGGGTGCCCTTAGCGAGGGACATGAATACCTACGATTCTGTGCATGTCACCATGCCCCATGCACGGATGTCTGAGCAGCAATTGTTGAAGGCCTATCATCAGGCGTGGGAGACCTATTATACGGCAGAACATGTGGAGACAGTCATCCGGCGAGCGAAAGCCTGGAACTTCAGTATGAACAAAGTGAAGTGGATGATGCTATCGTTTTATGCGGCAGCAAAGGTTGAAGGTGTGCATCCCATGGATAGTGGGGTATTCCGTCGAAAGTATCGACGGGATCGACGACGAGGGTTGCCTCTAGAAAATCCCGTTCTCTTTTATGCACGGTATGGTTGGGAAATTCTATCGAAACATGTTCGCTATATGGGATTGTATGTGAAATTTCATGGGGCCTACCGTCGGGTCATGAAGGGCTCCGAGCCAAAATCGATTGATGTGGCCATGCAGCCAGTCTTGGCAGAAGAACTCGATTCTCTGGATCTCTTTACCGCAACGTCTGCCGCACAAATCGTGGTCGAAAAACTTAAGAAAAAACAGGCCAAACATACCCTAGCCTTACCTATTTCATGATGTCACAAGACGAGGTGTCAGCATCATTCCGCCTATGGCCATAGAAACTTCGGGTGTCCTTGCACATCTCAAAGCGCTCTCTCCCAACCACATCTACTTTCTCGCATCAAAAGCCTATGTGCTGCGTGGCTATGAGTACTATGCGCAAGGGCGTCTGGAGTCGTATAGCTGGAATCACTCCCGTACGATCCTTGCCGCATCGGTGAGAGGGTCCAAGTATTATGCCGTCACGTTTTCAGTCGAGAAGGGGCAACTCGTCTATTCCTGCCGGTGTCCGTCCTGGACAGCCTCGACGCAGTGCAAGCATGTTATTTGTGCGTTGTTGACGACGGTCAATCTCTTAGTGCCTGATG
>JAOUQB010000029.1 GCA_029879555.1 Nitrospirota bacterium
GGCTATTTTTATCGTGATCTGGCGAAGCGTGAAGGACTGCATTCGCTGCTATCGGTTCCCATGTTGATGAAAGACAACGTGATTGGTGTGATTAACGTCTATACCTCGACCCATCATCTATTTTCGGAGGAAGAAACCAAAACCCTTCAAGCGATTGCGAATCAATCGGCTGTGGCCATCGAACATACCCGACTAATGGAGAAATCCTTCGAAATGCAAGAAGCCCTCGAAGTTCGAAAACAAGTGGAGCGGGCCAAAGGATTTCTGATGGCATCCAAAGGACTTTCGGAGCCAGAGGCGTTTCGTTTGATGCAGCGACAGAGTATGAATTTGCGTAAGTCGATGCGAGAAATTGCCGATGCGATCATTCTCGCTGAAGAACTTCAGCAAATGACTCAATCGTAGTGTGTCGGGAGAGGGCGGGTGTCATCCGGCAAGGTCGTGGGTTGATTGAAGAGTGGTCTAGGCACTTGTATAATAACTGAAATGGGTGACAACGACGTTGCCTACTTACATTTCTTGAATGAATAGGACAATGGCGTCCTCGGTTCCTTTTGGGACAGAGGACGTTTTTTTATGATGAACCTACGATTGGCCATGGTACAGATGAATGCGGTGGTTGGCGATCTTGAGGGGAATACTAAAGAGATTTGTCGATGGATTCGAGAAGCCAAGAAAGCCAAAGCCGATGTCGTGGTGTTCCCGGAATTAGCGGTGTCAGGCTATCCGCCAGAAGATCTTCTTCTCATGTCGCAGTTTCTTCGCGATGTGCATCGCATGCAGACTCAGATCGCAAAGGCCTCAAGCGGTCTCATGGTCGTGGTGGGCAGCGTGGACAGGCCACGGGATGTAAAGTTAAAAACCCATCCACCATCTAATGGCTATGATCCTTCCGATAGACAGAAACCGTTGAATGTTGCATGGGTCTTTGCCAAGGGTCGGTTGGTTCTGAGTTATGCAAAACACAAGCTTCCTAATTATGGGGTGTTTGATGAACAGCGGTATTTTCAGGAGGGAAGCGCTAATCCAATTGTGTGCCTTGGATCCGCCAGAATTGGCATCAATATTTGCGAAGATATTTGGTTTGCCAATGGACCGGTCTGCAGTCAAGTAAAATATGGCGGAGCACATCTCATCGTCAATATTAACGCCTCACCCTATCACGTCGGGAAAACGCGAGAGCGGCGACGAATGTTGGTTGAACGCGCAAGGGAACATGGGGTGTGGGTGAGCTATACGAATATGGTTGGTGGGCAGGATGAATTGGTTTTTGATGGCAATAGCCTGGTGATCGATCCTAGAGGGACCCTCGTGGCGCAAGCTAAGGCATTTGAAGAAGATCTTCTTCTCACCGATCTTTCGCTTTCTCGCGCAACGAATCATCGATCCAAGCGGGTGTCAACGGTATCCCCATCACAAAAGCGAGTCGGCATTTCTTTTATTCCTATTCCGTGGCAACCTTCGCCCTCACAGACGGTATCCCCATCTGTGAAAAGAGGTCGATCATCCATGACGGAAGGGGAGGAAGTGTATCGGGCGTTAGTGCTAGGGGTTAGGGATTATGTTCGGAAAAACGGTTTTTCAAAAGTTGTGGTGGGGATTAGCGGAGGGATTGATTCTGCGTTGACTGCGCTGATTGCCCGAGATGCGCTGGGTGCCTCTCAGGTGGTGGGTGTCATGATGCCTTCCCCTTATACCTCTTCCGCGAGTAAGCAGGATTCTAGGGCCTTGGCTAAGAATTTGGGAATGGATTTGCTGAATCTTCCCATCTCTGGTCTTTTCAAAACATTCCTCCGAGAATTGCGACCACTATTTAAAGGGTGTCCTGTTGATACGACCGAGGAAAATTTACAGGCGAGAATTCGAGGGATGCTCTTAATGGCCCTGTCCAATAAATTTGGTTATTTGGTTTTAACCACTGGGAATAAAAGTGAGATGAGTGTGGGGTACGCCACGTTGTATGGTGATATGGCTGGTGGGTTTGCCGTCATCAAGGACGTTCCCAAAACCCGGGTGTATCAAATCGCGAGATGGCGAAGCGACTATCAAGGGCCAGATTTTGACCCGGTCAGTATTCCCGAGAGAATCCATTCACGGGCCCCCTCGGCTGAACTCAAAGCCAATCAGACCGATCAAGATTCCTTGCCTCCCTACACAGAACTAGACGCGATTTTGCAAGCCTATGTCGAACATAATCAGTCAAGAAAAGCAATTGCGAAATCCGGGTATCCTGTACATATTGTCCAAAAGGTGCTGCAATTAGTTGATCAAAGTGAATACAAACGGCGTCAAGCCCCTATCGGAATAAAAATTACGGCTCGAGCATTAGGCAAAGATCGACGAATGCCCATTACGAATCGGTATCTCCCAAAGCGGTGAATAGGTTATGCACAATGTTCGTATGGCAGTGAAACCAATCGCTCTATGACCACAGGTAATCCAATCTCCCCGACGGCATCAACGGCGTTGAGTTCACAAAGCCTTCAGGAGCAACGTGAGTTCTTACGTCACCGGCTACTCGATGGGGCCACGGGCGGCGAAGTCGTGCAGGCTTTCTCTGATTTTATGGATGGTCTGCTCATGGCCAGATTTCGTGAAGTGATTCAACAGGGCAATGCCGAAACTCGTGCAAGTTGGCAGCAATGTTGTTTAGTGGCCATGGGAGGATACGGTCGTCGGGAATTAGCCCCCTATTCGGATATTGATGTCATGGTTCTCACCCGAGGCAACCAAGCCGAGCTCGCACAGGCCATTTCCCAGGGTGTGTTTCATCGCTTATGGGATTTAGGCTTTCAGGTTGGCCACAGTGTTCGGACGATTGCGGAATGTCTTGAGATTGGAGAAACCGATCTTCCAGCTTGTACTTCTCTGATGGAGTCTAGGTTTTTGGGGGGCAATGCCGCGGTGTTTCAGGAATTTCAGAGAAAATTTGATCGACGAATTCTCAAGCGACGAGCCAAACAATTTGTGCTGGATAAAATTGAAGAGCGGCAGCGGGAATATGCCAAATTTGGAGGAACGATTTTTTTACTTGAACCGAATATTAAAAAAGGTAAAGGCGGCTTGCGGGATGTCCATTTGATTCAGTGGGTCGGTCAAGCTCGATTTGGAGCGGGGACGATCCAAGAACTTTCCAATCAAGGAATCTTGGCACTGCAAGACTATCAGGTCTTGCAAGAGGCGCAAGAATTTCTGTGGCGGCTCCGAGGGTTTCTTCACTTCGAGGCGAAAAGAGCGCAGGATATTTTAACGTTTGATGATCAGGTGCGGCTTGCGGAGATCTATGAATTGTCCGACCTCCCCAATTTGCTCGCTGTTGAACAATTTATGCAGCAATATTTTCGGCATACGACGGGATTGCATGACCGATGCCTACGATTTCTCGAACAGGCTGAGGAGCAATCTTGGGTGGATCGAATTCGTCAGTGGTGGCCTACGTCGTTGCTTGAGGGGACCTTCCTGATTGAAGGTTCCCGGCTCACCATTCCACCGGAAAAATTACTGGGTGTGTTAGAAAGTCCAGTTTTACTACTGAGAATATTCGAACTCTCCCATGAACGAGCGTTAACCATTGATTCACAGGTGTTGAATGAATTGTCGCAACATTTGGCGACCGTCCCTAATGAACTTTTTCATACGGAGGAAGTCAGTCTGCTCTTCCGGGGAATATTGCGTCGACCTGGGCGAATCGGACAGACACTAGAGGCAATGCATCAAGCCGGGCTCTTGGAAAAACTCGTTCCAGCCTTTGCGCGAGTTCGTGGGCTCATGCAATTCAATCAATATCATAAGTATACCGTGGATGAGCATAGCCTGTTAGCCGTCAAAGAAGCGGAACGGTTACAGGACAATCAAGGAATTACGGGTGAGGTGTATCGCAAGATTGAAGATAAGGATATTTTGCATCTGGCGCTCTTGCTTCATGACTTAGGGAAGGGTCGCCCCGGTGACCATTGTAAGATCGGACAAGAATTGGCTCATCTCACAGCAGATCGATTGGGGTTGTCTCATCAAGAACGAGAAGTCCTGGCCTTTCTCGTGTTTCATCACTTAGTGATGTCACATACCGCATTTCGACGTGATCTCAACGATCAAAAAATCATTCTAACATTTGGTCGTAAAATGAAAACTGTTGGAATCCTCCAAAAAATGTTTATTCTGACTGTGGCGGATATTTCAGCTGTTGGTCCTGAGGTCATGACGAAATGGAAAGAATCACTGTTGGGCGAACTGTATTCTCGAACATATGAGGCTCTGGCAGAGGGACAATCGTCTAACGCAAAGGGAAGCGAACAGGGCATTCTCAAGCCGGCGGCTCGAAAATCTCTCTTAGGCGAAATGGCTAAGAAGGTCGGAGAGGATTTCCAACCTGATGCCGATTGGACGTCATGGGTTGATCGGCAGTTGTCGCAGCTTCCCGATTGGTATCTGACTTCTACTCCCATCGAAGAAATGGCGGCGCACCTTCTTGCCATGAGAAATGTCTCTTCAATGCCGACCCATGTAGAAGGACGGTTCAATCAGGAATTGGGCGTGTCGGAATATGTCCTGATTACGCAAACTCAGGCCAAGCCCGGCCTCTTTATGCAGGTGACCGGAGTGCTGGCGGCTTTTGGGTTGGAAGTTCTGAATGCCCAGATCATGACAGTTGGTGACGGCATCGTGTTGGATATTTTCTCCGTTAATGATACGGATTGCGAGGGGTCGCCATCGGAATTTCGATTCCAGGAGGTCGCTCAAGAAATCCAATCAGTCGTACAAGAAGAATATTCGGTGGAACAGGTATTCGAACGCCGCCGTCGCTTGACGTTTGGTCGTCAATTTCCATCCGGCCGCCGGCCAACGGAAGTCCTCATTGATAATGAAGTGTCCGATTCCTTCACGGTCATTGATGTGTTTGCAGATGATAAATCAGGTCTGTTGTTCCTGTTAGGAAAAACCCTCGTTCAATTAGACTTGTCCATCCATATGGCGAGAATCGGGACCCGATTGGATCAGGTGGTTGACGTGTTTTATGTCACCACTTCTTCTGGGGAAAAAATTCAAGATGCCGCCCATTGCAAAGACATTCAACTCACCATTCAGAAATCGGTTGATGCGTTTTTGAATGAGGGCTCATGATGATGGACAAAATCCAACTGATGAATTCACGTGAATAACACGGAATCGTCTCACAGAGGATGGGGTCCGGTTCTTTCTCCGGGGGTATCCCCTGAGCTAAAAGGATCATTCCCGCCTGCCTTACTCTTTCGGCTATATCTTTATTAAGACTTCTGCCTCCGCATACCAGAATATGTAGCAGCGTTGCCCCTGTAAAGGCGGCCACTCGTCCGTTCATCCGTTCCCACAAGTTGCCGACAACGTGTTGATAGGTATGCAGGGCGTTCTGAATGGCCTTTTGCCATGAGGTGTCTGTTGAAGAAACGAGTATCCAGTAGACGTAATGCCCTAGAAATGAACCAAGGTCGTAGGCAGGATCTCCAACACTTGAACTTATTTCAAAGTCAATGACTCCAATGTGCTTTTTCCCAATGAGAATATTCTTGGGTTGGAAATCTAGATTCATGAATATGGTTTCCGAGGCCTTCTCACTGGCAAGCATCAGAGTTCTCAGATGGTTTCTCACATCTTGTGGGAATTCATTTGATGTGAGCTCAACAGTTTTTTGATCCAGCATTTTCTTCCAATGTTGATGATCGGCCACCGCATCACCCCATAGTGGTGGGACCGAGTGAGATATCATATGGCATTCCGCAAGAAACTGGGCGGCCCTAGCTGCGATGGTCGGATTGAAGATCCCGTTTTGAAGTTGATCTAATAAAGACGTTCCTTGTTGACCGACTTCCGACAAAGCAAGGGTCCACGTTTTCTTTTCGAAATAGACCACCTCAGGAATTTCAACATCGCCAGACAAATGAGCCCGTAACCATTTGAGAGCTTTCCTTTCCACAGAAAGCCGTTGGCGCGGTTTGAGCATGTGCACGTTCCCTAACTCTTCAGTGCCGAGGGCATCCCCAGCATATTTGATAAAAAAGGCAGGACTGTTTTTGAGGCGAACACGGAAGACGGGATCAATCGTATTCTGTCCCGCACGACGGAGATCTTCGATTTCTCCAAGCCCAGTTCTAATGATAAAGGCACGAACCTTTTCTTGAATCACCTCACCTATTTCCCGTTTTCCGCATAAGCAGACCTTCCAGACTTCTTGAGCCTCGTTATCCGTTAGGTGAGAGGGGAGTGCAGCCATAAATTCCTGCCGTCCTGAATCGCCCTGAATGAGAGCCGCGCGTAACGATGTTGAACGAATGGCTAGGGAACCCGTAGGTGCTTGTATCAGGCTAGCCTGTATTCCGGATTGGGTAGACAGATTGTTGAGATTTCGAAAGCGATCATCGCCTTGGCTGATATCGGACTCCCCAAGACAAAACCATAACCGATCTCCAATCTCAGCATGGTCAAAGTATTCAAATGCCTGACCGACTGCGGTGTGTGAGGCCACTTCAACACGAACGTTCTCAATGCCTCTTAGGTAAATTGACCAAATACGTTGAGCAATGGTGGCGTCCAGGGCTAAGGTCGTTCCCGGGATGGTACGGCAACGATTTGAGATAATGATGACGACTTGGTCAATGTCAGGGAGGGTGAGAAGATGTTGGACAGCGAGAAAATGCGCGGCGTGGGGTGGTCGAAAAGCGCCGGGGTAGAGCGCAATTCGACGGCCGCGTGGTTCTCTAGGAAAATGGGGAAACCCTAACATGACTCATATGGAAACACGGTGAAGTGATGACATGAAAAACGAAAAAAGTAAAAGTCCCCGATCGGATAGGAAAAGCATACCTACGCGTAGGATTGATCTTGAAGCCGTCATTCAACTTAAAATGAAAACTGGAGATCAAGGCGCCCTTCGAATGCTGGATCATTTTCTTCCCGATCAAAAGCCTTACCTGGGATGAAGTAACCAGTTCGCAAACGAAATCGCATATTTTGTATGGCCAAAAATCCAACAATCACATCAAATTCCTTGCCGAGGTCCTTGTTGATCCCGGTTGGATCGGCTCTGATATCAAGATCACGAAGGTCTTCTGAATGCCTATTTTGCCGGTAGTAATGATAGACAAAATCCACGGATGTCCTTGGAAAAGGACGAAATCCAAAGCCGGCCGTATATATATGCAAATTGCTCAGTTCTGGATCTAAGAGCACTCCATAGTAATCAAAATTGACGACACCCCCGAATTTTCCCGTGTTACTTTGAAACCCGGTCTGACGGAAATTGGTATCAGATCCATTGCTGGGGTTGGTGTCCCCTGATCCATAGGCAAAGCCAAAGGTGAGGTAGGGTTCAAACAACAGTTTCCTAGCAATATATGTGGTGCCGACATCAATGGCATGTCCTCTTATGCTTTGATTTCGTTGGGTACCCCTGACCAGAGAGAAATCAATCCAATAATTTAAGCGGGGTTTGAAAAGAGCTTTCCAAAGTTCAGAACCTGAGACATCAAACTTGAGTTTTGGCCGTCCATACGAACGAAGCCCGAACCATATGGGATTATCATCGAGGGGGGAACTATCCCTTCTCAGGAGAACGTAACTTCCGAGAAAGGTTTTTTGTTTGACGGAGCCCAGGCCATAAGTCGATTCAAAGAGAAGGTCCAATTGCTGGTGATGTTGAAAGATATTATCAAAGTATCGGTACCGATTCTCTTGATCCAGGATCGGAGTGGAAATTGAACCGGAGAAATGCCAAGGAGCAGGGTCATAAAAGAAGCGAAACCCATCCAATTCATCATTAAGATACCATCGACGGGGTTCGAAAAACTGTTGCCGCCCTAATCGAATGGCCGATGGGTGAGAAAGCGGTAGGGGAGCTTGAAGGAAAAATTCCTTGATTTGCACATCCAATTGATTCAGGGGTTTGACATGTTCCTGAAATGTGAGCTCATCTTGAATACCCAACTCCGTAAAAAGGTAAAAGCCTTTGGGAAACGTCAAGATGAAGTTAAGGTTCAATTCCGGGGTCCATCGAAAGCGATCCTGTTCTCTGAGCTTGGTCAAGTTGAAATTGTTCTGCCCTGTAAAATCCATACTCAATGCGCCAGTAAAGGTCAGGAGCGTATTGCCAATGGTTGTTTGCATTTGTGAATCCGGACGAAGCCGTTCGTCGTCTCCCCGAAGGGCGATTGCTTTGGTCTCCTCTACGACCTCGGTCAATTCCTGGCCAGGATCGGTTTCTACCATCGGGAGTGTGGAATTGGTTGCTGCAGAACTGTTGGAAGCGGTAGCAACACACAACAAGGTCACGCTCATGATGATCGCGATGAAGGTATCTTTGCACATTGATGAATCAATCACGTTCTTATCCAACGGGTTGGATGTTCGCTGGTTCTTGTATATCACGCTGTTGTTGGTAGAGGTTGTAGTAAGACCCGTTCCGCTTAAGAAGATCCCGATGCGTACCCTGTTCGACGATACGCCCACTTTCGAGCACCAAGATTTGATCAAACTGATCCATGCGGAAAAACTGGTGAGCAATGAATAACGTCGTCTTACCTGTCTGAATTTGAGCAATGGCATCTCGAATGAGAGACGCCGATTCTGGATCCACAGCTGAAGTCGGTTCATCAAGAATCAGGATTGAGGGGCGTTTAATAAATGCTCTAGCCAGGCAAATACGCTGTCGTTGTCCGCCAGAGAGCGTGCTCCCTTTTTCTCCAATAATCGTGTCGTATTGGTTTGGGAGCGTCATGATAAAATCATGAGCATGAGCCTGCTGCGCCGCTTCCTGTACTTCATTCCGAGTGGCACCTGGCTTTCCATACGAAATATTTTCTTCGATACTGGCTCCAAACAAAACGGTATCTTGGAGGACGATGCCGATCTCGTGTCGCAAGGACTCGCGTTGGTAGTGCGTGATGTTGACCTTATCGATGCGCACCGACCCTTCTTGGGGGTCGTATAAACGCAACAGCAAGTTGAGGATGGTGGATTTCCCAGCCCCAGATTCCCCAATAAGGGCCACTCGTTGCCCGGGATCAATATGAAAAGAAACTTGGTCGAGTACGGTATGATTGTCTTGGTACCCAAATGACACATTTTCAAAGGTGAGCTCTCCATGTAAATCTTTTGCAATGAGTGCATTGGGAGATTCCTGTATTTCTGGCTCAATTTCTAATATCTCGGCGACTCGCTTCGCACTGACGGAGGCTTTGGCAAACCGTGCCGAGAGTTTCCCAAGATCGCGAATAGGTTTGAAAAAGCTGCGGACATACGCGACAAAAATAAGAAGATCTCCGGGGTACATATGTCCCTTCAACACTTGCCAGGCTCCAAAGAATACGGTCCCGGCCGTCCCAATGGCGCTCATCAAGGCCACAACCGTTGTGACGGCTGCCGTGGTTCTGGCCGTTTGAATGCTGGCTTCCAAGTTCTCAGAACTTTCACCTTCCAGCCGTTCTTGTTCATAGCCTTGACGGCCAAAGGCTTGGACTAATGAAATTGAAGAGAGCACCTCATTGATTCGGGAATTAATCTTTCCCTCCTGGCGGCGTTGGGTTCTCACGGATGTCAGGATTTTTTTATTAAGAAAAAAGAGAATACCCCCTAGTAACGGGAGGGTCACCAACACGATTAAGCTTAGCTGCCAACTCAAGCTAAACATAATGATGAACATGCCAAGAAACATGAGAACATGAGAAAAGGCCTTCAATGACCAATCGGTAAAGGCGTCTTTTAAGGTATTGGTATCGCCGGAAAATTTGGTCAAAATTTCCCCAGTAGGAACACGGTGGTGATAGGACAGGGAAAGGCGTTGGAGGTGGGCGAATAATTCCCGTCGAAGGACATAGACTAATTCATGTCCAATTTTTGTGGTCGTATAGATTTGGTAATACGATAAACTTCCTCCCAAAATTGCGAGGAGGGCAATGACGCCTGAGACAACAAGAATAGGCAGAAACGATCCGCTTTGGAAAAAGTTCGTGAGGAACCCTAGTGAAGGAGGCAATGGATGCGAAAGAAGGATATAGTCGATGACGATTTTTAAAGGCCATGGAGCGAGTAATTGGGTCACGGTCACACCGACGAGGCAGAGCGCGGCGAGACCGATCGTTCCTTTGACTCCTCGAAGATGTCCGAGAATAATAACTTTGAGTTTATGAGAAGGTGCCATAGCCAACATTAAGCACGTCCCACCGGTAAAAGGTGTTGCTCAGTGTGCATAAGGGTTTGGAATGTATAAAATGCAATATTTGGCCACCGGTTCAATTCACACAACAGTTGATCGAGAAATCCAAAAGATTCCGTATTCATCACCTTGTGGTGTAGGAGAATACCGATGACTGGCAACTCTTCAAATTGATCCAGAAGGAGCCTGACGATGTCCTCAGGATTTTTCATTTCGGCTCCACCTTTCCAGGTAAAGAGGTCAAGAGAGGTCGAGATTTCGGTAAAGGCAAAATCGGTGATGGGTTGTCTCCCTCGATCCTTTGAAAGAATATGGAACCCCAGTGCATCAAGGGCCTGAAAGGTATCGGACGTGCAACGATTCCATGGTGGAGTAAAGACAGGAAAAAATCTCATCGGGAAAATTGTTTCTAAAATGGTTTTTCCCCTGCTGATATCTTCCAGCTGTTCCTGGAAATTTCGACTGGGCCCAAACTCACATTTCCTTCCCTCCCGTTCATGGTTCCTATGAGACCAGCCATGTTGGTTGAGGCTCACCAAGTCTGGATTCACCCGATTGAAATCTTTGAGGACTCGAATGCCGCCCTCTGTTAAGGTGTTCGGAATAATTTGAAGGTTCATCGGGACAGTCCGAGAGAGGGTAATATCCAATAAATGTCGAAGAGACTCTTCATCCTCATCAATGTCATCATCTCGTAAAAATAGTGGGATGACGCTCCTGGTTAGGGATAGCCGTTCTAACCCGTTCTGAAGGGTGCGTAACCATGTCGGACTCAGGCTGTGGTCTGATGGGGCAGAAGCGTGTAACCGGGAGGAAAAAGGAGCGGGCTTGAACTCCTTGTGAAGAATGTCATGTACAGAGGCCGATGTGTTCTCAGCTCCTTGGATATTGAGAGAAAAATTTTCAGGATGGTGTGGCCTGTTGAGGACAACCTGGATTTTTTCCAGGAGATAATCCGGGTTTAATTTGTGAGGATCTAATCCCATGACGATTCCCCGTTCCTCAAGCTTTCTGGTTCGGATGCGTTGTTCTTCATTTCCTCTTCCCATAAAAGGAAGAACAAGAGCTCGAATACCAGAAGAGACGATGTTCATGCAGGTGTTGTAGCCAGCCATGCTGATTGAGAGATCGGCCTTTTGTAAATACGCGAGAAAGTGACTGGTGTAGCGTTGAAGAGTCACATGAGATGTTCCGTTCACGTGCGTCTGTAATTGTTGGAACTGAAACTCAGGCATATAGGGTCCGGCAAAAATGACCATTCGGTGAGAGAGAAAAGAGTTCATCCGCTCACTCGTCGTCAGAGCGCATTCCACGAACTCGTACCCCACTCGGCCCCCTCCAATGCTCACAATGATCAAAGGGGTTCCTTTCGGATCCTTGGGGAGGTGTTCAAGAGGTTCTGTTGAAGGACGGGCGAGGGGTTGTGAAACAAAACCCGTGTAGTGGAGGTCACAAGCAAGAGACGTTCTTTGTGAAAATGTTTCGTCCAAGGATTGAAATTTCGGATCGGAGTGAACGAGGAGGAGGTCGAAATATCGGTTGATCAGTCCCACTACCCACTCTTCATGCCTTGTTTGATCTGACTTGCTCACAAGGATATCCCTCAGACTACAGACGACTTTGGTTGTTCCTCCCATAAGCCGTATTCTTGCCAGAAGGGGAACTAATTCATACGCAAAGCGTTTTCTCCCAAAGGGAAAAAGTTCCACAATAAGAACGTCAGGCCGAATGCGATCGAATTCGTCAAGGATGAGATTCAGCCGTGTGCGTTGTATCTCTTCTAAGGGAATGGTGGCATCAACTCCCTGTAAGCCCTCAAACTCCGAATCAGATTGAAGGGGAGGAAGGTTGATGAGATGAACCCCAGGGGGAATTGGGACATCTGGTGTAAGCTCCCCACCATTGAGAAAATAGACTTCAAAATCACGCAATGCCCGCACAATTTCGAGACTGCGGACGACATGGCCCATTCCTAAAACATGTTGGCAATAAAACATGACTTTTTTCATGGCACCCTCATATTCCTGTTGCCAGTGAAAAGGTGGTTGAACAATGTATCTCTCTTAATGAACCTTCGCAGGCAAGGGTCAGAAAGTATTCCATTCTTTGAAGGTCTGGTGATGGGGGTTGAAGGAATTCCCGACAGGCTTTTCGCATGAAGTGAATTCTCATATGCCAATCCAATCTCTCCGGTGAAACCTCCCACGAAACATGGTTGGCATAGGCCCGACAAAACGCCATAGACATGTCCTGAATACAGTCTGGGGTGTAATCATAAAAATGCAATTGAGCCATAAAGTCCGCCACATCTTGGAGGGGATCCCCAAAGGCCAAGTCATCGAAATCAAACAGGGCAATTCTGTCTTCAGAAACAAGCAACTGTTCGGCATGGAAATCCCCATGTATGACAGTTTCCCGGATCGAAGGAAAACATGCCGCTCGTTCCTCTAAGGTTGCGAGACAGGTTTCGAGTGAATCCTGACGTTCTGGGCAATGTCGATAAATTTTCCCAAGCCGTTTTCGCGCCTCCTGCAGTTGATTGGGCACGCTCATCTTCCGAGGCATGCTCAAGGGGCTCATATGGAATCGGGCCAATCCTTTCCCCACGAGTGTCATCAGATTATGGAAGGTCGTTGGGTTGAGCACCTCTAAAAGGGAACGGCCTGGCACAGAAGGTTGCCAGATCGTGTTGATGGCGCTGTTCAATCCAAGGGGTTTGGGGACGAAAAACCCATCAGGGTGCTTGAGGGCTTGTTCGGCGAAGAATTGGGTTCGTTCGTAAATCCCCTCACATTGTCCATCTGGAAACGCCTTTGCGTAGATCGTAATGGGTCGTGAAGAGGAAGGGGTATGGACAAGGAGGTCGTACCGTAGGGTACAGCGTAATTCCGGTTTATAACGAACCACGTGAACGCCCAGGACGCTGAGAGTGTGTGATGAAAATGTATCGATGCCACTATCTTGCTGGAACGGCAGAAGGTCTTGAACGTGTTGTCGGTCCACAAGACTTGGTAGGTGCCATAATTGTGGATCATTGGGAAAAGCCCAGAGAATCAAGTCCCATTCAGGCAGATGAACGAGTGGTTCACCGAAAAGTGGCGGAGTGAGAACTCGGGCCGGAAGGCTGTCGAAAATTTTTTGGCTGCGACCGTCAAGGTATGCTTTGCCGTAAAGCTTCAATTGGCCTTGTTTTTGAGTGGATGGTTCAAAGACCTCCAGGATATACCCCACTCCAAGAGAGGCCTTCCGTTGAAATCCTTCTTTGAACGATTTTTTAAAGAGAAGGTGTTCAATTTCGCATGATGATATCAGCAGATTTCCATTTGAGAAATCTGGAAGACGTGATTGAAGCACCTCCTTCATCCTGTAGGGATCACGAATGAATTGAAACGGTTCCATCGTTACGGATTATTTCCCACCAAATAAAAAACATTTCTCAGGCACTGTCTTGAGGAATTGAGGGTTAACATGGACTGGCCTTTTCTAGGAGACATTGTTGAGCCTGTTCTAGGCATTGTGTGGCTCGGAGCACCCCATCAATGTGAATTTTTCCTAGAGCACGGAGTGCTTTGGCTAACCACTTCTGGGCACGATAGGCATGAAGGAGAGAGTCGTGTAAGGGGGGAGCGACGGATTCATGTCCTCTTCGAAAG
>JAOUQB010000292.1 GCA_029879555.1 Nitrospirota bacterium
GGTTGAGGCTCTCTTTCCGGCGAGGATGGAAAACTTGTTTAATCCTTCAAAAAAATCAGCAACCACCGTCTGCCCGGATTTAATCTCAATGGGCATGAGGGTATGTCCTTGATCCACTAACACATCGACTTCATTGCCAGAACTGTCACGCCAAAAATAGAGGTTTGAGGCCATGGCGTGGTTGAATCGATATTTTACTAATTCAGAAACAACCCACGTTTCAAACAACGGTCCCCGGGCAGGGTGGGTTGACAGATGCGCAGGGCTTTGGAGGTTTTGTAGCCAAGCCGCAAGACCGCTATCGTAAAAATAGAGCTTCGGTGATTTAATTAATCGCTTGTTGAAGTTTTGGTGGTGTGGCTGCAGCAAATGGATGATAAAGCTGGCTTCAAGTACGGAAATCCAGGCCTTCGCCGTGTTATGGGTAATGCCGCAATCATTGGCCAGACTGGATAAATTCAATAACTGGCCGGTCCGCGCCGCGCACATACGCAGAAATCGCTGAAAGGTGCTCAGGTTTCGCACCTGGATAAGTTGACGCACATCACGTTCGAGGTAGGTGTCGACGTAATTATGATACCAAATGGATGGTTCCAGGTTGCGATCATATATGGGGGGGTATAATCCTGTGAATAATAATTGTTCGATCTTCTTGGGTTCACGTTGGGCATTTTGCAATTCTTGAAAACTGAAAGGCAGGAGTGCAATTTTGGCCACGCGGCCTGCAAGGCTTTGGGACACATCGGACAATAAACCAAATTGTTGGGATCCGGTAAGCACAAACATCCCCATCTTCTTCGCGCGATCAAGACGGGTTTGGAGATAGGAAAAAATTGTGGGACAGCGTTGAACCTCGTCTAAAATCGCTCCGTCCGGGTACTGGTTCAAAAATCCGCGAGGGTCCTGACTCGCAAATTCCCGGATGTCTAAATCTTCTAGAGACACGTAGGGTTTTTCAGGAAATACGGTTTGGGTGAGGGTGGTTTTCCCGGATTGTCGAGGCCCCGTGACGATCACAGCCGGGTAGGATTTCGCGAGTGTTTGCAGGCTAGAATTGGCTGTACGAGGGATAAAGTTCATGCCTGCACCCTACCACGTGTTTTGTAAATTGTAAATTTAATTGACAATTTGCATATCTTGCTTGTGAGTGTCGGGTCTCGGCCCGACAGCCGAGTGACTTTTGTTTCGGCAAAAGTCCCCAAAACCATTGACGCCCAGTCCGGCCAGATTAGGAGGGATGAACGCCAGGAGGGGGCGGACCAACTCGCGGAGCTTGCCCTGAGGATTCTCGAAGGGCTCAGACAAGGCCCGCCGAACGATAGGAGCGTTCATCCCAAAAGCCGGACAGCAGGCGTCGGGAAATCAGGAAAGCTTGAGGAGTGGAACGCGTGAGGCTGTTGTTTTTGTTTCCCCTTCCGTCATTCTCGACATTTTTCATCGAGAATCCATCTTACAAATTAAATTCATCATTTTTCTCCCTCCTAATTTCTAGGGTTGTTCTAGGGCGGGACAAACCGCAGGGGGAAGGGTTATGACCTGTTAACGTCGTCAGATTGTTCGAGGATGTTCAATCGTTATGTGTTGTTGACGGGTCTCGCCCCGCGGACGAGCCACTTTTGTTTTGGCAAAAGTAGACAAAACTATGTTGGCCGTGGCGTGGCCCCCTGCCTCCGCAGGGACAAGCTTTTCGGGTTCCCTGCGCAGTGCAGCCGACTCCGGCGGCGCGTAAACTCGCGGAGCTTGGCCTGAGTCTTCTCGAAGGGCTCAAACAGTGCGTGCCTTTTCTCCGGTGTCGGCTGCACTGCTCGGCCACGCTACCAGGCCAGGAAAGACTGCTGAAAAACGGATGGACAAATGAAATGACAAAAAACAGGGAAAATGTAACACTTCCCCCGAGAGAACTGTTACCACTTAGACCAAACCCAATAGATTCAGGCGTTTTGTAAGGTTTTGTAGTAGATATCCACGGGCTTACGCCGCGTGTCACTTAAAACTCAAATTCGAACTGAATGAGGCCTTTGTCCGCTTATTCTTGATGTTTCTCGCACAGAGCAAGAACACGACTTCACTCTACCCCACAGTCAAAAAAAGAACCAGGAAGGCTTCAATGACTTCTGAGGCGAATTTCCATGTCCTCATAGCATCACAAATACCTCATTGGGAAAGAATCCCCCGCTTCCAGCGGGGAGCGCTTTCTCCCACGGGCTCACGCCACGTGGTCCTCCGCGCTAACTTTGATAGAAAGAATTTAGCTAACCACCACAGTCTTGGTAGCCAGGAAAAAGTAACCGAAGACCCCATTCGGTTACATGGATTGGTAATTGGAATATTTCCGGCCCACTTTTCAAGCAAAAGCTGAACTCTTTATTTGCTCGGCGCCTTCGGGTGAACCAAGACGCGCAAGCCCCGGGTATTCCAAGTTCCTCCCTCTCCTAATGTCCGACGCCTGCTGGCTGGCCTCTGGGTCGGACGCTCCTTTCGTTTTGCGGGCCTTGTTTGAGTCCTTCGACACGACTCAGGATAAAATCCGCAAATCGGTCCGCTCTCCGGATGTTGGCGTCCATCCCTAATGGCCAGACTGGGCGTCAATGGTTTTGGGTCCTTTTGCCGAAACAAAAGGGCCTCGCCTGCCGGGGCGAAACCCGGCAAAACTCAAAACTGCTGGGAGGTTGTTTTTGGACAAACGGATACGAGGAATTTTTGACTTTCAACGAATGTTGGGAATTCACAAAGCTTATGATGGATTCCTGATAAAAAATGTCAGGAATGACAGGAAAAGGAAAGGCTTAGGTTGAAGGGAGTTATTGGTCGCGGTTGACCATGTAGCAGGACACAATCGCCAGGGATCGTTTGGCTGGGCTATCGGGAAATTGAACTAAGTCTAAAGCGGAGGCTTCAACATACTCTCGGGCTCGCATGGTGGCATACGCTAACGAGCCCTGTTTTCTCATCATGCCAAGAATTCGTTCGAGTTCCTGGTCATCTACCGAATGCGACACAATTTTTTCTCTCAACCAGTCTTGTTCAGAAGCAGAACAGGTTTGGAGAAGATGAATGAGTGGAAGGGTGATCATTCCCTGACGGATATCCTGCCCCAATGATTTTCCTAATTTGGCATGATCAGCCGAATAATCCAATCGGTCATCAGCTAATTGAAACGCCATGCCCAGGTTATAGCCGAATCGGTACAGGGCCATTTGTTCTTCTGGGGTGCCCCCCCCAATAATGGCTCCGACCTTACAGGAGGCGGCGACCAGGATCGCCGTTTTATATTCAACAATCTTGAGATAGGCGGTTTCGGAAAGATCCGGCTGGCTGTTGGCGCACAACTGCAGCACTTCACCCTCAGCCATCTTCCGGCAGGCATCCGCCATGATCTCGTTAATGTCATGGTTGTGAAACGAGGCAATGAGCGCCATGGCTTGGGAGTACAGGTAATCACCAACCAGGATACTGGCATGGTTTCCCCAAATGCGCCGGGCCGTCTTTTCTCCGCGACGGATATCGGCTTCATCTAAGACATCGTCGTGCAGTAAGGTCGCGGTATGGATGAATTCAACCAGACTACCAAGAAGAAGATCGCCTTTTTCCGGATATCCAAACAGGCGGGCTGACAAGATGAGCAGGAGTGGCCTGATGCGTTTTCCCCCACTGGAGAGAATATGATCTGCCACGGTATTGATGAGAGGCGCGTGGGAATCCAGATGTTTCTGAATTTGGGCCTCCACCTCCTGTAACTCTGGGCGGAAGGCTTCCCACACATCTTCCATGGAGTCTACGGCTTTTACGGCAGGATCGTTCGCCATGGCGGCGATACTATGGAGTCTCCTGTGGATTGTCAAGGTTGGAAAGGACGGCTAATTGCCCATTAATCCACGAGAGAAATGCGCGATGACCTTGCCTGCAATTGCTGGAAAATCAACCAGTTGTCTTGACAGAATTTTTTGCTTTGGATTACTGTGGGCGGAGACGATTCCGACTCGTTCTCTCCTCCAGTTTGTCGAAAATATCCGGGACCAGTCCACCGTTTCTGCGACTCCCCGAATGGTTGGAGGGGAGGCATGTCCTTCATCTCCTTAAAAGGTGTAAGATCTAAGCGATTTTTTTTGAATAATATTAGAACGTGATGAA
>JAOUQB010000293.1 GCA_029879555.1 Nitrospirota bacterium
TTATTCCATTCAGACAGGAAGCGACGGGCGCGATTTGGAGCAATAATTTAGTTGATGGATTGTCCCGGATTCTAGGGAAAATGGCAGGTCACATGGGGACTCTGTCGCAACGTTAAAAAATTCTTTCATGCAATCAACTCTTTGATCAGCTCCAATTCGTCTCGAACCAGACGCGGGGTCAGAAAGTGTTTACGCACATGCTCGCGGGCCGCTCGACCAAATGATCCCCGTTCACCGGGATGCCTCAGAAGGTGAAGGATTTTTTCGGCACAGTCTTCTTCAGAATCTTGGACGAGGTACTGATGGTACTCCTCTGGAAATTGCATGGGAATGCCTCCGGCTTTTCCGGCCACCACCGGTTTTTCTTTCCAAAAGGCCTCCGACACGACCAGACCAAAGCCTTCTCTGATTGAGTTTTGAATCACGACGTCGCACCCGCGTTGAAACATATTGACTTCGGCATTCCCCACCCCGCCCAGATTCGTGAACACAAAAATGTTCGGGTCTTTAATGGATTCCTCTTCGACCTCATCCATGAGCACCCACCCTTCAGGGTCATCGCCCGCCATCGCCCCAATAAACACCAGTTGAACATTGGGGATCTCTTTCTTGACCAACTGGTAGGCTCGAACCACACCCAGGGGATTTTTCCATGGATCAAACCGGGAGACTTGCAACAAGACCGGGCGTTCCGGATCAATACCCGAATCGGCCATCGCCCGCTTACAAATTTCTAAGGGCAACTCCATATTCTTGGTGGCAAGCGGATCAATGGCGGGAGCAATAAACGCCACACGTTTCGTCCGAAGCTCTGGCAAGACAAACTGCGGCATGGTGAAGACCATGGCATCGTATTCTTCAAGAAACGGCCGCAAAAATTGGCTCACCTGTTCATCGGGATGCGAACTATCAATATGGCACCGCCAAATCCATTTGGCATCCCGTGGTCCGGAAAAAGCCCGAATGGCTGCGGGTTGTGGATCATGTATCACGAAGACATCATAAGCGGCTTCAAGCAGCTTGGCACTCTGCTCATTCACCTGGGAATAGAGATCTTTTTCGCCTTGGGTCAATTCATGAGGCTTACTTTGCAGGGCATTATGAAAGGCTTTCGACACGGTGAAAAACTCTGAAGGCGCATGAAGCAATCGCCAGTCACAGTCAATACCCAACGCATTCAGGATAGGAATAATCCGGGGAAGGAGTTCCGCCACGCCACCACCATAGGCCGTAGAATTGATCTGACAGATCCTCACACCTTTTAACGCCTTGGCTAGTTCGTAAATTTCATCAATCAGTTCGTCGCCAACCATCCAGCGATAATTTTCAATGTTGGCCGACTGAAAACCTGATCGCCTTCCAATATTGACCTCTTCAAGCATCGATTTCCTCGACGGTCAGCAAAAAGTAAGAAGGGAACACGTGAAAGGACGGCTTCTACCCTTTCGATTGCTCCAGACAACGAATGGTCTCTTGGGCAATGACCGTTTTCTCATCTGTCCCCACAACATACGCAGCAATGGATGACTCATCGTCACTAATCTTTGCCGCATCCCCTGGTCTGACATGAATGGCCTGCTCGTTACGCTCGGGGTCTATGTGCATTCCACACCATTCCATGCCAGCGCACACCTGTGCCCGTATCTCAGGTGCATGCTCCCCTATTCCTCCGCCAAACACAATCGCGTCCGCGCCATGTAACACAGCCAAATACGCTCCAAGATACTGTTGAATGCGATAGCAAAACATATCGATGGCCAATTGAGCCGGTTTATCCTGTTCCTTATTCGCTGCTTCGAGCAGAACGTGCATATCAGAAGATCGTCCAGAAATTCCTAGCAAGCCAGATTGTTCATTCAACAGTTGCTCCACTTCCATCAGGTTCATGGCATGATGCTTTATCAGATGCCAGACCACAGCAGGATCCACATTTCCCGAACGCGTTCCCATCACCAACCCTTCCAATGGGGTGAATCCCATGGATGTCTCCACGGACTGACCTTGAGCTATCGCGGCCATCGAACAACCATGGCCTAATTGAAGTGTGACGAGACGTGATTGCTCCAGTGATTGCCCCGAGAATCGGGCATAACCACGAGCTAACGACGCATGAGCGATGCCATGGAATCCATATCGTCGGATGCCTGTTTTCTTAACCAACTCCGACGGCAGAGCATAGTTTCGGGCATGCTCGGGAAGGGTGGCATGAAAGGACGTATCAAACACGGCCACCATAGGTATGCCCTGGCCCAAGGCCTGTTGCACCATCCGAATTCCCGCCACACCGAAAGGATTATGAAGCGGGGCCAAGTCGTTCAGTTGCTCAATCTGGTGGAGCACATCGTCGTTAAGGCGAACAGCTTGTGCAAACGCTTCTCCTCCATGCACGACCCGGTGCCCAACCGCTTCGATGTCTTTCCAATGCCCATAAGGATGTTGCTGGTCTTGTAACATGTCACACATCCATTGAATTGCCGCACGGCTATCAGATATTGACCGTGAGAACGAATAAGCCAAATCCTGGTCAGCCCTCAGTACGCACTGCGCCTCTCCCCCGATCCCGGCAATTGTTCCATTGAGCAATGGATGACCATCCCACCCCTTGTCATGTTGTCCAGAACCCGCCATATCATGGATCGAAAATTTCAGAGATGAGCTTCCACAATTGACGACCAGAATCTTCACAATTCTCTCCAGATCTACTCTAGAAATTTCTTCATATGAATAGCTGCGTCTTCGGGAAGAATGGTGTTGATAAAAATTCCTGAGCCCAACTCAAACCCTGCAATGGTCGTTAATCGTGGCAAAATTTGAATGTGCCATAAGAAATAGTGCTTCGTGTCATCCTCGGGAGGGGCTGAATGGAGGATATAATTGAAATCAGGATTGCCGAGGGCGTCATCGAGAGTTTTCAGTGTTTTCCTCAGGACATCCGCCAGTTCAGCAAGATGCCCGGGCTCGACATGCCCAAAGGTGGCTTCTTCATACTTGGGTGCAATCCAAGTTTCAAAGGGGACTCGTGAGGCAAAAGGATGAAACACCACGAAACGTGTCGACTCAAACAGCACACGAACCTTAGCCGAACGTTCCTCGTCGACTAAATCACGATACAGACATCGCCCCGTATCGTCAAAATGGCTAATGGCCACCTCATACTTTTTCCGAACCAGTAAAGGAGCCACTGGCGTGCCGACGATTTGGGAGTGCGGATGAATGAGGGATGTTCCGGCTCGCTCACCATGATTCTTAAACAACACAATACTTTTCACCTGAGGATCCTGCTTCAGCGCACAATAACGTTCATGACAGGCTTGCAACACCAATTCAACATCATTCGTCGCCATACGGGAAAGACTCTGATTATGTTGGGGCGTTTCAATGATCACTTCATGATGTCCAACGCCTCCCATCTCTCGAAAGAAGTGACCGTCTTCCCTTCGATAGGGTTCCACAGTCAGCCCAACGGCGGCATATTTATTCGGAACAACCCTGACACGCCAATCGAGTAGAGAATCGTGGGGATAGTGAAGAATATCTGGTGGGGTCAAACTTTCCTGTCCAGGGCAGAAGGGGCACGCGGGATCATGAGTCGGCAGCGAGGATTTTTTGAATATTTTTTCAAAATCATCCGGACGTTTACCTCGATCCGTGGCAATGATCACCCAATCTTTTGTGGTCGGATCTTGCCGAAGAATAGACATGAAATTATTCTGTCAACCGAACAAACCACAGAGATCCGCTCACGGATCGACCCTGCCCGCCACAACAACATTTCAGCCATTCTAGTGGAAGGACAGGGTGTGGATAGACAAATTTTACCTTGAGAAGCATCTCTAGCCTCGGGGCAATCTTCTACAGCACAGCCGATTCCCGTGTTGCAAAACGCATCACATGTATCATGGCTAGCTGATCCTCATGAGGGGGTGGATCCAAAAAAATCCTCAATTGAGACCTGGAGGATCTTCGTGATCTTCCCCGGTTAAGGCTTCAGCCTCTTGTTGTTCTAATTCCTCAAGATCCGAAAGCACGGCATGCAGCAACTGCCGTCGTTGTTGAAAGGCTTTTTGCGGAAGATCCTGGCTTAAGGATTCCTGCGCAGATTCTGGCATATTCACAAGCGCTTCGGCT
>JAOUQB010000294.1 GCA_029879555.1 Nitrospirota bacterium
TCCTTTTTGGGCGAGAACCTTAACGAGGTCGCGTAAACGGCACGAATACCCCCATTCATTGTCATACCACGCAAAGACTTTGACTAAACGTTTGTCCATGACTGAGGTGAGAGGTGCATCGACTGTTGCCGAATAAGGGCATCCATTGAGATCAGTCGAAACGATTGGGGCTTCAGATACTTGCAAATATCCTTTGAGTGACTCTTGGGCGGCTTGTTGAAATGCCGTATTCACCGCTACCGCATCGCAATCTTTTTCCACCTCGACTGAGAGGTCGATGAGGGAGACATTTGGTGTGGGGACACGGATGGCCATGCCGTCGATTTTCCCTTTTAACTCCGGAATCACGAGATGCAAGGCTTTAGCCGCTCCTGTTGATGTGGGAATCATCGACAAAGCGGCAGCTCTCGCTCGGCGCAAGTCCTTGTGCGGAAGATCGAGTAGCTGTTGATCATTCGTATAGGAATGAACGGTGGTCATAAACGCATGTTTGATGCCGAATTCTTGTAAGATGATTTTCGAAACCGGGGCCAGACAATTCGTCGTGCACGAAGCATTGGAAATAATCGTATGAGCTTTCGGATTGTATGTGGATTCATTGACTCCCAGCACAATGGTGATGTCGGGATCTTTCGCCGGGGCGGAAATGATCACGCGAGAAGCTCCGGCCGTCACATGTTGACTCGCACTCTGGTGATCGGTAAATCGACCGGTCGATTCAATCACAAAATCAACGTGGAGGTCTTTCCATGGCAAGGTCTTGGGGTCTTTCATGGCAAAGATACGAATCTGCTTGCCATTGACTGTTAACGAATCCTGGTCGTGCTGCACATCGGCGTGAAAGCGCCCATGTATGGAATCGTAGGTCAGGAGATGGGCGAGCGTTTTGGCATCCGTTAAATCATTGATGGCAACAATCTCAATGTCGGGATCTTGAAAGCTGGTCCGAAAGAAGTTTCGTCCGATACGTCCAAATCCATTGATGGCAACACGAATACTCATGTGAATCTCATTGTCCTCTATCGGGTAGATAGTTGTTGATGAAAAGGTGTTCGGATAGTAGCGATGGGCCTAAGAGCTGTCAAGAAATCCTTCATGTCCCAGCCTCAGATTTTCATCGCCTCGTTGACTTCTCGCATGGTTTCTTTGGCGACCAATGACGCCCGTTTCCGGCCTTCTTCAACGACCTCTTCTGTCTGTTTGGGGTGGGCGGTCACGTTGGCCCGGGTTTCCCACATGGGAGAGAATCGTTCAACCATGGCGTCGCCCACCTGTTTTTTGCAGTCAATACATCCAATGGCTGCTGTTCGACAATCGGTGTCAATTTGGTTAATGGTGGAATCAGCTGAAAATATTTTGTGAAAGTCGTAGACCGGACAGAGTTCAGGGTTACCTGTATCGGCGCGTCGGACCCGCGCAGGGTCGGTCACCATGGTTTTGAGCTTTTGTCGAACCGTCGGTTCGGTATCCGACAAGTTAATCGTATTATGATAGCTCTTACTCATTTTTCGTCCGTCAATCCCTAACACTTTAGGAAATTTGGTCAAATATTCTTTGGGTTCTGGGAAGACGGGTGTGTACAAACTATTGAACCGACGGCCCACTTCCCGTGTCAGCTCCAAATGCGGGAGTTGGTCCTTCCCCACCGGCACCAGATCAGGCTTATACAACAGAATGTCCGCAGCTTGAAGCACGGGATAGCCTAAGAAACCATACGTGGAGAGATCTTTCTCTTTGATTTCGTCTTGTTTTTCCTTATAGGTTGGATTTCGCTCCAACCAGGGGATGGGAATAATCATCGAAAGCAATAAATGCAGAATGGCATGCTCAGGGACGTGGGATTGAATAAAGACCGTCGCTCGATTCGGATCAATCCCTGCCGCAAGCCAGTCGATGAGGAGCTCTTGTGAAAACTCTTTCAGGCGGCTTGTATCCGCATAATTCGTGGAGAGCGCGTGCCAGTCAGCCACAAAGAAAAAACAGTCATGCTCGACTTGGAGTGTTTTCCAATTATCCAAGGCCCCAAGCAAGTTGCCCAAATGCATAAGCCCGCTGGGTTGCATGCCGCTAAGTACGCGTGTTGCCATTGTGCAGGAGTTCCTCTGTCCTTGAGTGGTTATGCAGGTAAAAAGGGTTGGCCGATGAGGCGAAACATAAAGAAAATAAACGAACTAATAATGGGAATGCGTGAATCTAACATTAACAATCCAAAGATGATGAGCATGCCATAGGGCTCTAATCGATTCAAGGCCATGGCCGGTTTTGTGGGGAGTAAACTGCGCAACACGCGGCTCCCATCCAATGGCGGAAAAGGAAGGAGATTAAAGGAGAGCAGGACGATATTGATGATAATAGATGAGAGTGCCATGGCGGTCAGGGGAACAAGGAGCATGCCTAGCAGATCTTCCCGAGGTTCGGCGCCAGGTTGTGGCGGCCAATTTGCTTGAATGGTGGGGTCCAGGTAGACAAAGAGCATGAGGAAGAGGCCGCTGACAATAGCTAAACATAAATTCATCAGGGGGCCGGCGATGGCGACAAGGGCCATATCACGCCGAGGATTGTGGAGTTGAGACGGATTGATGGGGACTGGTTTCGCCCAGCCAAAAATCACTCCCCCGGGGATGAGTGACAACATGAGTGGAACCAGAATACTCCCCCATACATCAATATGAGGAAGAGGATTAATCGTCAAGCGCCCCTGTGATTTTGCAGTCTGGTCGCCAAAGAAATGTGCGACCCACCCATGAGCATATTCATGAAGGACGACCGCGGCGACGAGCGGTACCAGCATATACGAAAGCGTGTGAATAAAGGAGGCGATCGATTCCATGAAGTTAATTGAGTTGGGTGAAATTTCGGTTAGTGATTTGGAGGAGATAGAGGCGACGATTCAAAATGCCTGCTGAGCTAAACGACGCAAAGCCACTGAGTGCAGGAAGGTCGGACCGTCGGACGAGTTGGTCCCACACATCCTGCCCGGATTGGGCGTCATTTCGGATGGTTTCCAGAACTAACGTGGCGGCATCATAGGCCTGAACGGCAAACAGGGAAGGCTCCTTCTGATATTGGCTCCGGTAACGCTGGATGAACATTTGTACACTAGGATCAGGACTGTTAAGAAAAAACCCATCTACAAAAATACTGCCATCTAAGTCTTGTTTCGCCCATCGAAACAATTCACGATTGTGCCAGCTATTCCCCCCAAGAATTGGGACATTCATATCAAAAAAGGCCAATTGTGCGGCGATAATAGCGAGGTGCACGGGTTGACCTGGGAGAAAAACAGCGTCAAAGCCTGGGGTATAGACCAGGCGTTTTTCTCCGGTTTTCGTTTCTTCCGGTTCTTCAAGGCCATATTTTGCAAGATCCTTGATTTTCACGCGACGTAATTGTTCACTAACGTCTGTTTGTGCCTCCGTATATTCTTCGACCGCAATCACCTCTCCTCCTGAATGGATGACCTCCTTGGCGAACATATCCGCCAATTCACGTCCATAGGCGGTTTTCGGGTAGATGATACAGAATCGATGATACCCCAACTTCATGACCGCATATTCCACGAGACGTTTGGCCTGAACGGAAGACGTCATAGCCGTATTGAACCAATACGAGCCAAATTGACGTACATTCAGGAGTGTGGAAGAGGGCGTAATAAAGGGGGTGGCATAATCATCGGGCAGATGGCCAAGGCTGTGGATTTCTCTCGACAACAGGGGGCCAATGACCGCGCGAGGTTGAAACTCATCGAGAAGTTGTTGCATCTCCACCTTCAGTGGCGCGGTGAGCGTGGTGGTGTCTTTGACCACGAGGCCTACCGAGGTGAGGTTCCACTGTTCCTTCGCAATAGCCAGGGCCAGGCGAATCCCATTGAGTAGATCCGTCCCATAGGGTTTCATGGGTCCGGAAAACGGCAGGGCCACGCCCAGAATATGTTGATGCACTTTGATTTTGCTCATGAAGGATTGCAGTAAGGCCATGGCCGTTTGAGCATAGGGGTGGGTGGGGAACCGTTTCAGAAATCCACGGATATCGCGTTCGGCCAAGACTTCATCGCCCCGGGTGGTGTGGAGTTCAATCATGCGGATGGTGGCAATATCACCGGGATATTGATTCGAAAAAC
>JAOUQB010000296.1 GCA_029879555.1 Nitrospirota bacterium
AGGACACACCGATTAACGGATTGCCCTGAGTGAATTGATCGTCAAGATAGGTCCGGCGATTCGCAACCGCTTCAATCCAGCGGTAAGGTTCTTCATACATTAGCTGAGTACCTTTTCTGAAAAGAGCGTTGTCAAGCGGTCGGCAGGAATGGTTCTCACCCCTTCAGCGGAAATACGTTTGACGATTGGATAGAGTTGCGCCTGCGCATCAACGCCACCAGTCGCAGAATCAAACTCTGCGGCACTGGTCATCAAGCGGAGCACGAATATTAGAGCATCTTCTTCATTCATCCCGGCGACGGGACTCGTACCCCATCGATTCATATAATACAAAATGCCTCGAATGGTGGACGACCCCGACCCGGAGACAGCATATTCCACCGCTTCAAATTCAGCTCCTAAAATGTCGTAGAAGAAAATCTTTCCACAACCTTCGAGCGCATCATAGCCTGCAAAAACCGGCACAACCGTCCCCGTTCCGGCCAAGGCCGCAGGCGCATTGTTTTTCAATAAGGTCGATAGGGCTCGCAACTTTCCTTCAAAACTTAAATCCTGCAATTGGCTACGTCGGTAATACTTAAAGGAATGTTCCAAAACCCTGGCCATTTCGAACGCGGTAGCGGGAACCCCGGCAATGGCCATCACTGAGAAACGATCAATCTCCAACACTTTATCCGTCCGGTCATACATAACGACATTCCCAGCAGTCGCCCGCCGATCACCAGCCACGAGCACCCCATCGGCATACTTCATAGCAAAAACCGTGGTGCCCGTCGTCAGCTCGGGATGACTCGACACCCCATTTCCCTTCGAAGAAGGAAACAGATTGTCCATCCCATATCCCTGCTCTTGAAGAACTTGAAGAAAATCCCCCTGTTGCCTCATGCCATCTATTCCCCTGTCCGTTGGCGATATTTTTCGGCCTGTTTTGGATCGACCTTTCGCATCCGCTTCATCAGATTATCCTTTGAAGGCGAACCCGGTTCCGGACGCTTAGGACCCGCTTCTTGATCGCCAGGCCCTGATGGTTTTGAAATGGGATCAACCGGTCGTTCTTTTCGATCAAGACTTCCTATCATTTGCGCATATTCCTTTGTGTATTCCATAAAGAGTATCCTCCGCTTTAGCTCATTCTGTGTACCGGGTGCAACGAACATAGCCAACTTGTTGCCTCTCTACCTCCCCTAGCCCCTCCTTACAAAGGAGGGGAACTTATTGCGCTATTTAACAACTGTCATGGATTCAATCATATCCAATGGAGTCTTGGCAGCATTGAGTACTGAGCGACAGTGAGCCACCGACGTTGGATCAAGATGATCCATCAGATCAAGATACAGCTTCCCATTTTTCCCATTGAAATGAACCCCTTCCCATTGTATCGAATTGATGTCTTCTCCAAACCGTTGCACACACAATCCGCGGAGACCGCCACGTGTATCCAGCGGCCCATGCTTCATCGCTTCCTGAATTTCATCTTCCCGAGAAATGCTCATGGCTCGCCCCTCAGATTCTAATCCGCAGAACAGCCCACGCTCGGGATCGATATTATGATACTCCAAATCTAAACTGGCCAGCCAAGGATCGTCCCATCCAATTCCTTCATCTTGGACAAATGATTCAAGTAACCATCGTTTGGTCACCCAATCAATCTTGCCTACCAATTGAAGTGGGTCCTTCTGTAATTGATCAATCACCAGTTCCCATTGTTGAAGAATCCACTCAGTTTCTGCATCAATATTGGTCAAGACACGACGAGCCTGCTCTACATATTCTCGTTGTATCTCCAACCCTGACATGCTCCCTCCCTCTTGTCGTTTAACAACGGCCTTCAAATTCGGATCTTGAGAAATGGCCTGAATCGCGGCAACGGGAGATGCTAAATCAAACGACGGGACGAATCCTCCCGCAATCATATCTAGCACGACTCGAGTCGTGCCGACTTTCAAGGCCGTGGCATATTCACACATGTTGGCGTCGCCTAAAATGAGATGCAGGCGTCGATACCGTTCGGGATTCGCATGCGGTTCATCCCGCGTATTCAGGATTGGACGATTATGCATGGTATCCACGCTTAATTCAGTTTCCATAAAGTCGGCCCGTTGCGAAATTTGAAATCCCCCAGGGGTAAACCCACGCTCTTGTGCTTCTCGTCCCACTTTGCCCGCACCTGCAATCAATTGTCGACTGACGAGAAACGGGAGAAGGCCGCGCACCAGGCGTTCAAAATCAATCGCCCGTGAAACTAAATAATTATCATGGCAGCCGTAACTATGTCCGTGAAAATCAGTATTGTTTTTATACAACTGGATGACCCGCCCACCAAGAATGACATTCCGACGTTGTGCGGCCACCCATAGAATTCGTTCACCAGCCCGGTCATGCGCAACCATATCTTTGATCGACCGACATTCCGGAGTCGAATATTCCGGATGGGTGTGATCGTTATAAAACCGTGCACCATTGGGCAAGACCAAATCACTTTTCATTTCATGAAAGGAAAATGGTCGATGGGCATCCTGCTCGGCGAAGAGATCTTCTTCTTTATCCTGCGCGAGTTCGGTGACACGAAACCCACGCTGGTCTTCATGGGGATGCTCACCACGATAATCCCAGCGTCGAGTAAAATGACCGTCCAAATAGGCCCGAACGAGTTCCATAGATTCCACGACAGGGTCAGCGGATTCGATGTCTTCCCGAGCAATTCCGTACTCGGTCTCAATTCCAAACAGTCGAATTGGATTCATAGAAATTTCAGACAATTTGAGAGGTCCGATGCTCTTCGTTCTCCCTGCCTGGCTTTAACGAGGAGACGCCGACGACCTGATCCGGGTGATAATCCAAGAGCTTCAGCCATTCTTCAGCCGAATCATCTGGCGGGAAAATTTCACTTTCCTTAAATTCTTGATTGGTGGCAACGAGTAAGTCATCCAGCGTCAACCCGGATGATTCCTGACCTTCCGCTTGAATCGCCCGCTCGATGGCTCGTTCTTTTGCACGCCGGACAATACCCGCCAAGACCGCGCCACTCAATAAGTCCCGCCGGTAGAGAATTTCACGCCGGCCATTGCGCAGCCGGATGGCCAGGACCCGATTTTCCTGACTCGGTTGAAAGAGGTTCTCTAACAATCCGTCAATGATCTTTGACGCGGGAGCGTCCTGCTCGAGTCCATTTTTTGTCGTATCGTTTGAGGCGTAAGGTAGGTCGGCCTTTAAATACACCCGTAAAATTTCGCCAACATCCTTTCGACCAGGACGCCCGACTTTAATCTTGCGATCAATTCGTCCAGACCGCAGAACGGCAGGATCAATCATATCCGGGCGGTTCGATGCCAGAATCACGACCACTTGGGAAAGACTTTCAATCCCATCAAGTTCGGCGCAAAACATCGGGACCAACGTATTCGAAAGATTGTACGATCGCATCGACCGCCTGGTTCCTAGAATTGATTCGGCTTCATCAATAAAGATAAACGGCAACTTTCCCGCTTGTCGTTGTTGGCGGGCCTGGAGAAACAGATCCCGAATAATCCGTTCCGATTCCCCTACCCACATATTGAGGACTTCCGGACCTTTGACATGCAGAAACACTCCACCCGTGATTGAGGGAAGTTTGGCAGGAGCATCCTGTCCCTCACCACCAGAACTCGTGGTTTCTCCCTCATTATCATTGGCCAAGATCTCCCCTAAACTTGCTGCTGTGGCTTGACCAATTAATGTCTTTCCACATCCGGGAGGCCCGTAGAGCAAAAATCCTTTGGGTTGTTGAAATTGATACTGCGAAAACAACTCGGCATGAAGGAGCGGATATTCGATCGACCGGCGAATCGACTCAATGGCTTCCTGTTGTCCGCCAATCTGCTCCCACCGCACCGTCGGTAACTCCGCCAACAAATGCGATTGTCCCTGTGAATTTTCCAATCGTTCAATCGCGATCTGGTGGGTGGGGTCCAATCGAACTTCATCGCCCGCCTTCAAATCAATCCCCACAAGATCGTCTGCTCGCTTGATGAGATTGCCCTGTCTTCCAGCCTCTTGCTCGATACGCAGTCGTCCTTCCTTCAGGATCTCTCGAATTTTTACAATAGGCCCACTGCGATCATATCCCAGCGACCG
>JAOUQB010000297.1 GCA_029879555.1 Nitrospirota bacterium
GACCCATGGGCTTAGCTCTAAGCAGCTTCGCCGAATCATGCACACTATTTTTGACCAGTATGCTCAACAACTCCAGGAGATTTTGCCGGGCAACGTGCGAAAGCGACTAAGGCTTCCCACGTTGGCTGAGGCCTTGCCGGTCTTGCATGGCCCTAATCAACACCAATCCGTCTCTCTTTTGAACCAACACGCCACTCCGGAGCATCAACGGTTAGCTTTTGAGGAATTGTTACTGCTGCAGTTGGCGCTGGCCATGAAACGGTATCGTCAGATCACGGCTGCCCCTGGCATTTCGTTTGTCAGAAATCATCCGCTGTTTGAGCAACTTCGGACGGCCTTGCCCTTTTTGCTCACCTCAGCGCAAGAACGAGTCATTGCTGAGATTTTTCAGGATATGGGTGAACCGACGTGTATGAATCGATTGCTTCAAGGTGATGTTGGCTGTGGCAAAACCGTCGTGGCGCTTCACGCCATGGTGATGGCCTGTGGTTCGGGTTACCAGGCAGCACTCATGGCGCCGACAGAGGTATTGAGTGAGCAGCATTATTGGTCGCTGAAACCATTGTTTGATGCGCTCAATATTTCGTGTGCGTTGTTGAAGGGTGGTCAGGCTGGGGGCGAGCGAGCTGCGATCCTGGAAAATCTCCAATCTGGTGATCTGCAGGTGGTGGTGGGGACACATGCATTGCTTCAGCCGGACGTATATTTTTCCAAATTAGGACTGGTGATTGTGGATGAGCAACACAAATT
The DNA here is from genome assembly GCA_029879555.1 of Nitrospirota bacterium. Lineage (GTDB taxonomy): Bacteria > Nitrospirota > Nitrospiria > Nitrospirales > UBA8639 > Nitrospira_E. The sequence goes on from JAOUQB010000297.1 coordinate 751, forward strand.
CGGGGTGTTGCAACGAGCGATTCTTCGAGAAAAAGCTCCATGGCAACCTGATGTTTTAGTCATGACAGCAACCCCAATTCCCCGAACCTTAGCCATGACGTGGTATGGCGATTTAGAGGTGTCTGTTATTGATGAGTTCCCGCCGGGGAAAAAACCTATACAGACCAAATTATTTGAGGAGAAGCAACGGAATCGGGCTCATCAACTCTTACGACAGGAATTAGAAACCGGACGACAAGCCTATGTCGTCTATCCTTTGGTAGAGCCGTCAGAAAAAATAGATCTCCAGGCGGCCATGGAAGCGGCTGAGAGATTGCAGGAGCAATTTGCCCCGTTTCGAGTGGGCGTGTTGCACGGGCGTCTTCCATCACGCGAAAAACAGGCGGTCATGGCCCAATTCAAGAACAAGCAGATTGATATCCTCGTGGCGACAACGGTCGTGGAAGTGGGCTTGGATGTTCATAATGCCACCGTGATGCTGATTGAGCATGCGGAACGTTTTGGGCTGGCACAACTTCATCAATTACGTGGGAGGGTGGGACGAGGGCAGCATCAAGGCCATTGTTTCCTCGTGCATTCACTCGGAAGGATTCCCTCGTCCCCTCAACAGAGGGTGTTGAACTTTGAACGTTCGCTGGGCGGTCGTCAACGCATTGACCAGGTTTCCCCTTCGGCGACGGCCACTCGATCGACCGCAAAGCGACGGCTTGCTGTCTTTGCACAATTTGATGATGGGTTTGCTCTCGCCGAGGAAGATTTGAAGATTCGAGGGCCGGGTCAAGTTTTAGGCGTGCAGCAATGGGGAGAGATTGCCTTTCATGTCGCTGATTTGGCTCGGGATGTGGATCTCTTATCAAAAGCCAGGCAAATTGCAAGGGAATTATTGCAACGTGATCCGGATTTATTGTTTCCTGAACACCAGGCTGTCAAAGAAACGCTTTTGCGAAAATGGAGTGAAAAATTGGCCTTGGGGTCAATCGGGTAAAAGTTCTGCCCTGACAAGGGTCCAGCGTATTCTTTCATAGGCTTGTTGAAAAAAGCCGCCAGCGGCGTTCTCGCCCTTTTCCCGTGCTCATGTACAGAAGGTACGTTCCGCATGCAAAAACGGCTGTGGTCTTGCTGGACGAACTTTTTTGAACAGGCCCGAAGCCCTTGGTAACAAAAGTAGTCTTGGGTAAAATGGCCTATGGAACTCGGTATTATTCAACACTCCCTTCATGAATATTCTACCCTCAAAAGTTGAAGCATTCACAAGGGTTGATGGTGTTTGATTTGTTATCGGGTTCGTGGTAGAAACTGCCTCAGAAAACTGAAGTGAGTTGGCACCATCGCCCGGATGGCGGAACTGGCAGACGCGCCGGACTCAAAATCCGGTTCTTTAACGAGAGTGGGAGTTCGACCCTCCCTCCGGGCACCATTCACCTAGACAAGAAATTTTGTAAAATACGATGAAACCCCTAAGTTCAAGTTCGTTCTCTTTCGACAGGGGTTCAAGGGAAAATTGACTTGACAGGGCCATTCACCTTGACTATAGTCTGTGCCCCGATTAAGAAAAAAAAGTCAACATAAATTTAGTTCGTTTTTTTGATTATTAACTCACAGTTTCCAAGGAGGAGCCACATGCGGAAGGTAGGGATTATTGGAGCAGCTATCATTCTTGCAAGCTCAGTTGGCGTAGCATTTGGGCAAGAACGTCCACCTCAGCACGTTGGGTATGGGACGGGAGTCGGTGATTCACAGGGTGTGGGCGACAGATCGCGGGTCATGGATGAAGATGACATGTTACGGTATCTTTCAGCACCAGAAACCGTAAGTGGTGAAGTGGTGGCTGTAAACCTTGCTGCCGGGGTAATGTACCTCGACATGGGTGGAAGTTCACATGACGAACGGCAGAGCCTTACCGGTTCATTAAATATGCAGCCGTTGTATATTACTAACGCCACCAACATGGAAAATTTACGATCAATTGGTAAAGGCGATTATGTTTCAGTTCAAGTTCGTCAGGAAACGACAGACGAGCAAAAGTTTTCGACGGGTCGAAGAATAGTTCTAACAGTCTATGTTTTAGATGGTGCCCAGGTACGAGGCGGAGCGGACAATAACGATTTTGGTGGTGGGTTTGGGCAACGTCCGAATCCTTACACAAATCGTGGGATTCACACTCGGACAGCCGGCTACACGGGTGTACCAGAAGGTGGCATTCAACAGGGTGCCGTGGCTTCAGGTATTGTAAGCCCAGTAGGCACTGTCACCGGTGCGGCTCCTTGCTGGCAATGTGCGCCACAACCAGACACCGTCAATGAACGGACTGATAAAACGATTGCTACCGATTATGGTGATGATCGTGCAAACTTCAACAAAGGTACCGTTCAGTAATATTATTCGATAGAGAAATGAGTTCAATGAAAGAGCGTGTCGGTGTAATAACCGGCACGCTCTTTTGTTATGGGCTACCGCTGGTTCTTGGGGAGTAACGTTTACTGGGCATTGAGATTGTGTCGCGGAAGAAATGATATGGAGGAGCTGGATTTACGTGGGATTATTTGCCCCTACAACTTTGTGAAGACAAAACTGAAATTAGATATGTTGGAAGTTGGCTCACAATTAGCCGTTTTATTAGATGAAGGTGACCCGATTAACAATGTTCCCAAAAGTATTATGAATGAAGGGCACCAAGTATTGACCCAGGAAAAAATAGAGGCCTACTATCGAATTGTTATTCAAAAGGAAGATTCGTAAGGGAGGCTGAATCGACGAATGACGCCTCCTTTCTTTTCCTCTGAGGTTGCCCCTGAATTAATAACGTAATCTCTCCTTTGAGCGTTTTCCCTTCTAGAGTCTGACACAACTCCTCAACATTCCCCCGCATGATTTCCTCATTGAGCTTGGTGAGTTCTCGCGTGAGGACGATGTGACGATTCCCCATGGTTTTGTGAATGGCTCGTAAGGTTTTGAGAATTCGATGCTGAGTCTCAAAGACAATGATGGTTCCGATCTCCGGTTGAAGCTTTTCAAAAAACTTTTCCCTGGCACCTGGTTTTCTGGGCACAAAACCTTCAAAAATAAATCGATCTGTCGGGAGGCCTGATATGCACAAGGCAGCCAACACCGAAGAAGGCCCAGGAATAGGAACAAGAGCAATGTTGGCTTTCACGGCGGCGTTCACAAGAAAATACCCTGGATCTGAAACAAGGGGTGTTCCAGCGTCACATACTAAGGCAATAGAACTGCCCTCTTGTAGTCGATGTAAGAGAATCTCCGTTTTTTCCTCTTTATTGAAATCATGGTAGCTGGTGAGGGGAGTTCCAATCTGATAGGAGGCGCAAAGTTTTTGT
>JAOUQB010000298.1 GCA_029879555.1 Nitrospirota bacterium
TGCGTGTTCTTGCTTCTTCGAGCCGTTGTTCTTCGGAGGTTAATGGTACAGTCTCTCGATCAGGCATACGTGCTATCCTTGTGACAAGGTTTTCCTGCCATGTGGCACCAACATATGTTGGTTTTTCGCTGATGAAGAAAACCTATACTTCCCTCTAATATGTTTGTTAGATGTATCGGGGGTGATCGAGTTGATCCTGACAGTGATGAGGCCGTTGTGCAGGTTTATCGAGGGCATCACTATCCTTTCATGGAAGGGAGTCTTTGAGGTTGTGGAAAGTATGACAGGGAATTGTCCTCTTGTGAAGGAGCCTTACCAGACGTCGAATAAGGGTAATTTTTCAAATTTCCGTGGTGTGTTGATCCGAAGAATAGGACCGTAGATCGATTGTGAGGAGAGGGGAAAATGGCAGATTCAATGGAAAAAGTCGGGTTTGTCGGAGTCGGGCGGATGGGGGCCAATATGGCGCGGCGTTTGAAAGATGTGGGTTGTCGGGTCACAGCCGTCTCCGATGTTGATCGTGAACGGGCGTCAGAATTGGCTCAAGAATTAAAGGCTGAATGCGCTTCGACGCCGGCTCGGGTGGCGGAATTGGCGACGGTGGTCTTCACGGTGGTGACTGATGATGCGGCGATGCGCAAGCTTTTTACCCCTGATAATGTTGGGAGTCTGTTAGCTCAGGCTAAGGGACGGTTGTTTGTGAATTGTGCGACGGTCTCGCCTGCGGTGCATGTGGAGGTGGAAGCTCTGGTAGAACAGCAGGGCGGGCATTCTCTGGAAGCCTGTATGGCCAGCAGTATTCCGCAAGCGCGCGAGGGGACGCTGTATTTGATGTGCGGGGGGATGCCGAAAAGTTTTGAGCGAGCCAAACCCATTCTGGATATGCTGAGTGCCAAACTTCGGTATATTGGCCAAGCCGGGGAAGCCGCCAAGGTGAAAGCCTTGGTGAATATGGTGATGAATATTAATACCGCCGGTCTTGCCGAAGGGTTGGGGCTCGGGGAAGCCCTTGGATTGGATTTAACGATGTTGCAGGAAGTCTTCAGTCAAACAGGTGCGGCGTCCCGTGTGTTAGTAACCGACGGAACAGATATGCAAAACCGTGACCATGAATGCTATTTTTCGGTCGCTCATGCCGCGAAAGATTCCGGCATTGCCTGTGCTATGGCTGAATCAGTTGGGCTATCCTTGCCGTTGGCCAAAGCCACCTGGGAGCAATATCAACGGCTTGTCGAAACCGGCAAGGGCGAACTCGATAAATCGGCGATCGCCGAATTGACCTTCAAGAGTCGACAGACCTGAGTTTTCCGTGTTTGCATTTTTTCATCAGAGGTGCAGAAGACATATTTTTTTGACTGTACGTGTCTTTTTAAAACCGAAGTGTTAGAATTTTTCCCAGGAGGATCAGGCGTGTGCGTTATTTAGAGAGTAGTAACTCAAGAAGAATCACTAATCATTTTTTAATTGCCGGGGTGTTTCCCCTGGTCATCCTCTTTGTGTTGGTTCTTCTGCTGGTCGAAAATCAGGCTTATGGCCAAGTGCGTGGGGTTACCATTGAAGGGGTAAGCCTAGCCAAGTTTGCCAGATCACAAACCGAGAAAGCGTGGGCGGTCGTTGTTGGTATCAATGCTTACCGCCATGTTCCCCATCTATCGTATGCTGTGGCAGATGCCAAAAGTATGGCGAAACTCTTAGAGCAACAAAATTTTTCAGTTGTTTCCTTCTTTGACGCTCAGGCCACGAGACAAGCCATCTTATCGGAACTTGGAGATCGTTTGCCCACAATGGTTGGTGAATCAGATCGGGTTGTGGTCTTCTTTGCAGGCCATGGAGAAACCCGACAATTTGGGCGGGCCAGCACCATGGGATATTTACTTCCGGTGGAATCTCAACAAACGGCCCTCAGTGCCACTGCCATTGACATGGGAGTGATTCGAACCTTGGCGCAAGCCCTCCCAGCTCAACAAGTTTTATTTTTAATTGACGTGTGTTACGGCGGGATTGCGGGGCAACGGTTTCGTAGTCTTTCACCAATGACAACTCAATATTTGAAGGTCATCACTCGGGAAAAAGGACGTCAACTAATTGCGGCCGGGGGGGCGGATCAACAGGCCATTGAAAGTCCAGAATGGGGGCATAGTGCCTTTACGTATTTTCTCCTCAAAGGATTGGGAAATGGATTAGCTGATCTCAATGACGATGGCATCATTCCCGCTTCCGAGTTGTATTCCTACCTAGATCAACGGGTGTATGCTGCTGCACGGCTGATTGGCCACACACAACGTCCTGAATTATGGCGGTTATCTGCGGACCAGGGCGAGTTTGTCTTTTTTCCCCAAAATTCAAATAGCAGAACACAAGACACTCTCATCGTGGAGCCAGAACAGGCATCTTCTGAAATCTCTGACGATTCTTCTGACGTCGCGTCGCTTAGGCAAGAATTGGAAGCACTCCAAAATCAGGTCCAGGCTTTATTACATTCTGAATCTCCCACATTGCCCTCATCCACTTTACCTTCCGAGAAAGAAACGACCTTAAGGGAGTCTTTACAAACCTCGGATCAAAAACTTTCTCCAGTGGAGTTATGTGAAGAGGGGAAGGGGGCCATGTGTTTTAAGATTGCAAGAAAGAATGTTTTAGGAGAGGTAACAACACGGAATTTCTTAGAAGGTGCAAGACTTTTCGAAAAGGGTTGTCGCGCAGGCCACCTCAATAGTTGTACCGCCCTTGGGAGCATGCTTTGGCTAGGAAATGGTGTCAAACAGGATAAAAATCTGGCATTAGATATTTGGAAATTTGCATGCAAAAAAGGCAATGCCAAAGCCTGTAGCCTTGTCGAGGCTCACTCTGGTGCCATTGGATAATCTGGTACCCAGGATACTAAAACTCCCCTTTTGGTCCTAGAATTTAAGAAAAGGGTACACTGAGGAGGTTCTATTCCGAATAAGTTGAAGAGGTATTTGGGGTACCATCTCCTTCTGGGTCCACCTGACGTAACCAATCAGCAAATTCCTCCATGGAGGGACCTTCCTGTTGGGGAGGATCTTGAACTTCTATCGTTGACAGGGCCTTCGGAGGAGGAGGAGTTCGAGCAGGGGCTTCCTGACGAACTGCCGGTGCAGGATTGTGGTGAGCTAAAGTTAACTTATTAAAAATAGCATTATTTAATTCATTAATAATTTTATTATATTTCCTATGAATTTGATCCCCATTGGCTCGCAACCCTTCACTATTTATGTACAATATGCTATAGGCCTTCGCTGTGTAGGGAATTGCAACTTGAACGGAATATCGATTATAGGTCCCAATTATTTCCCCCGGCTTCTCCTCTTTCATGGCCCAATTCGTACCTTTCCCTGCCATAAGAATGGCATCTTCGACTTGCTGTAACGAAAGAAGACTGCCTGGATAAGACTCAACTGGGACGTCAATAACCTTGACCATGGTGGTGGTACACCCTTGAATTACAAGCCAAAAGAGGAATACCCATGTAAAGGCTAACTTATAGCCGGGAGGTTTCATGATTCAGAGCCCCATTCTTTACGGGCATCATTTTTAAAATAATACCTTATAAAACTAGCCTAATCCTTTGTTGAAAAAACGGCAAGAGTCTCTTGGCAGAACCCTCATCGAACCCTCTCCCCCCTCATCGTGATTTGAGAAAGGGGAGTGGACGAGTGAGGCAAACAAGGCTGCCACTTTTGCCTGAATTGCCCAAGTAGTTGCATAGAATGCTGGGCCTGTTGAAAAAAGCCGTCAGCAGCGGTCTCGCCCTTTTCCCGTGCTCACGTACACAAGGTACGCTCCGCGCGCAAAAAAGGCTGCGGTCTTGCTAGACGAACTGTTTTGAACAGGCCCAAAGCCCTTGGTCTTCAACGTCGTCTGGGCAAATTTGGCTTTGGGCCTCAGTATTATTCAACACTCCCAATGCTAGCCAGGGGACTTTTGGGATCTCTATCTCTTTTATTTCTTTTTTACCGCAGTTCCTGAAACGGTAAAGCTATACCCATTGAGAATGTATGCCCAAAACCATTTCTCTTGAATTGTTGGATTTATCAACCGGGTAGCTCCTTTGCTTG
>JAOUQB010000299.1 GCA_029879555.1 Nitrospirota bacterium
TCGACGTGGAGGATTTCACCACCATGCCTTCGGCCACGGGCGTACTACAGGACGTCTGCAATCGAGGCATTTTTTCAATCTCAACCAAACACATCCGACAGTTTGCATCAGGCGCAAGCTTCGGGTGATAACAAAAATGCGGCACCATCACCCCGACCTGACGGGCGGCTTCAATGACCAGCGTGCCTTTAGGCACGGAGGTCGACTTCCCATCGATGGTGACGGTCACCAGATCTTTCGTCGTCGTTGGTAGTGCTGCCATAGTTGTGTGACTCAGCGCGAGAGAACAGGAATTTCTTTATGTCGAGGCCTCGTCGCTTCGGCCTCCCGAATCAAGGCTTCATACTCATGCCGAAAGTATTTCAACGAACTTTGGATCGGACCCACTTCAGCTTCTCCAAACGCGCACACGGTTCGACCGGCAATGTTCCTACACAAATCATCCAGCAAATCGAGGTCGCCTTCCCGTCCCTGTTTATTCCAGATTCGTTGAAGCGTCTGCGCTAGCCACGAACTCCCTTCACGACAGGGTGTACATTTCCCACAGGATTCGTGATAGAAAAACTCCATCAACCGGAGGGCCGCCCACACCATGCTGGTGCCTTCTTCCATTACGGTGACCCCACCAGACCCGAGCATAGAACCAGCCATCGCCACGGCTTCGAAATCCATTTTGACATCCAAATGATCCGGCGTCAGAAACGGCGCAGAGGCCCCACCAGGAATGAAGGCCTTCAACGGTTTGTCAGATCGCATTCCCCCACCCACGTCATAAATAAATTCACGGAAGGGAATCCCCATCGGCACTTCATAATTACCTGGACGCTTCACATGCCCACTTAAACAGAAAACCCTGGTGCCACAACTCTTGGGAGGAGACCCAATTTTTGAAAACCATTCGCCTCCCCGATTAATGATATGCGGAATATTCGCCATGGTCTCAACATTATTCACGACCGTGGGCTTTTGGTAGAGCCCGTGAGTCGCGGGAAACGGTGGCTTAAAACGGGGCATGCCTCGTTTACCCTCTAATGATTCGAGGAGAGCCGTTTCTTCACCACAGATGTATGCACCTGCGCCAGCATGGACAAAAATCTTAATAGTCCGCCCACTACCGAGGACATTCTGGCCCAAATAGCCCGCCGCATTGGCCTCTTGAACAGCCTGTTCAAGAATTTTGGCGCCGAGACGAAACTCCCCTCGGATATAGACATACGCTGTCTCAGCACCGATGGCAAAGCAGGTAATCGCCATACCTTCCAGCATTTGATGGGGATCACGCTCCATCAACTGACGATCTTTGAAGGTGCCAGGCTCGCTTTCGTCGGCATTACAACACAAGTACCGTGGCCCAGGATGATCTTTGGGAATAAAGCCCCATTTGACGCCTGTGGGAAAACCAGCGCCTCCTCGCCCACGCAGGCCAGACTTTTTCACTTCCTCAATCACCTGATTGGGTTGCATGTCCTTCAACACTTTGCGAAGCGCTTGATAGCCTCCGGCTTGCTCATATTCCTTGATGGATCCGGTATACCCCGGCTGCCCCATATTCGTTAAAAGAATTGTTTCGTATTTCGCCATCTGAACGTCTAACTTTCTTGGCTTAGGATTTCCCCAATGGCAGAGGATACATATATGGCCCACTTTTTAAGGGACAGGTCCCATCTCTCGCCAAGTCATCCAATACACGACCAACTTTTTCTTCCGTGAGTTGCTCATAATAGTCATCGTTGACCTGCATCATGGGCCCGGTCCCACAGGAGCCCAAGCATTCCACGACACTCAGCGTAAAGGTCTTATCCGAAGTGGTTTGGCCAGGCGTAATGTTGAGTTTCTTTGAAATCCATGTGACCACGTCATCCGATCCCACAAGCGCACACATCAACGATTTACAGACTTGAAGATGAAATCTTCCGATCGGCTTGAGATTAAACATCGTATAAAAGGTGACGGTCTCAAACACCTGTGGGGGCGTGAGATCCAAGACTTTCGCAATATCCCGCATAGCCGGTTCGCTCACAAACCCCTCTTCCCGCTGCGCCAGATTTAATAATGGCAACAACGCCGACCGTTTCACGGGATACCGGGAAAGAATGTCTTCAACCTCGTCTCTGAATTTCGCTAACAACATAAACGCTCGATTACTTTCCTATGGAAATCTTCCATTTTTCTCTCGTTTCCTCGTTCATCAAACTTCTCCCTTTTTACTTCCTGACTATCGATCACATTCGCCCATCACAATGTCGTACGTGCCAAAAATTGTGCAAATATCGGAAATTAAATAGCCGCGCGCCATATAATCAAATGCCCCCATATGAATAAACGACGGGGATCGAATTTTCAACCGATACGGACGAGAACTCCCATCGCTAATGAGGAAAAAACCTAATTCACCCTTGGGCACCTCTGTCCCACAATAGGTTTCGCCTTTGGGGGGCTTAAACCCTTGGGTGAAAATTATGAAATGATGTATCAAGCTTTGCATATCTCGCATGACATCAGGTTTCGGGGGTGGAATGACTTGGGCATCAACCGCAAGGATCGGCCCCTCAGGTAACTGATCCAAACACTGCTCGACAATGCGCGCACTCTGCCACATTTCTTCCATCCGCACCCAGTATCGATCATAGGTATCACCGTCTTTGCCAAGGGGCACTTCCCATTCAACGCGATCATACACCCCATAGGGTTCCAGCTTGCGGATGTCATAAGCCACACCAGATCCGCGTAATACCGGCCCCGTCAATCCAAAATTAATGGCATCTTCCCCCGAGATCACAGCCACACCTTTGGTACGAGCCAACCAAATACGATTTTTTTGGAGCAGGGTGTCATACTCGCGAATATGATCGGGAAACGTTCTCAAAAATTCACGGAGTGAAGAAATGATTTCAGGGGTCAGATCGGCATCCACGCCACCAATTCGATAATAGTTAAGGGTCAAGCGAGCGCCACAGAGCTTTTCAAAGAGATCCAGCAAGACTTCTCGCTCGCGGAACGTCCAAAAAAATACTGTCATCGCCCCGATGTCCAACGCTTGCGTCCCCAACCAAAACAAATGGCCGATAATCCGTTGCACTTCGGCAATAATCGTTCGCACGTATTCAGCCCGCTCGGGAACGGTCATCCCAATTAACTTTTCTACGGCCCGTACATACGCATAATTATTGGTCATCGCGCACACATAATCCAAACGATCCGTATGCGGCAACACCTGCATATAGGTGAGTCCTTCAGCCAATTTCTCGACCCCTCGATGCAGATATCCCATATCCGGCGTGGCTTTACTGACACGCTCACCATCAAGCTCCAAGACCACACGGAGCACGCCATGGGTACTCGGATGTTGTGGCCCCATGTTCAAGAGCATTTCCGTGGTTCGTTTTTTGTCGCCAGGTCGGTCATCCGCCATAAATTGGTGCCGTTGATCATCCGGCAATTCAGCCTCGGACCACTCACCAACCGGCTCATCCAGTTTTGGCAGAAAATCAAATCGGCTCCGCCACCCGCGCCCCTCGGCCGGAAAATCTTTTCGCAGGGGATGTCCCTCATCATAATCTTCTGGCATGAGAATCCGGCGAAGATCCGGATGACCAATAAACCGAATACCCATCAGATCGTACACTTCGCGTTCAAGGAAATTGGCACCGCGCCAGATATCGCTAATGGTGGCAATTTCCGGGGAGTCTTCAGACACTCGGGATTTAATCCGCAAGCGTGTCCCATGAGGCAAGGACAGAAATTGATAAATCACTTCAAACCGTTCGGCATCATCCGGATAATCGGCCGAACAAATATCCGTGATATGGTCTAGGGCGAGGCGAGGATCGTCATGAAGAAATTGTGCCACTTTTCGCCAATGCGCAGCTTTCACTTGTACCCATAAGTCCCCGCGTACGGAGTCTTGCTCGGCCTTGATCACGGCTTCGGGGAACTTGGCGACAATCGGTTCAAGGAATAAATGCATACACCACGCGTCTTTTGGGGATTGAAATTCAGGAAAGGGACACCAACACCAACAACAATCTATTTCACAAAATATTTTTCTTTTTGGATTTTCTCTTGTAACTTAA
>JAOUQB010000300.1 GCA_029879555.1 Nitrospirota bacterium
CCGCTTTGTGAAGCGGTTTCAAAATCGACGGACGCTTCTTCAGCCATGGATTACGACTACATTGTAGCGGAAGTTTCGAGTTTTCAGCTTGAAACCATTCAGCAATTCAGGCCCTGGATTGCAGTTCTGTTGAATGTGTCGCCAGATCATCTTGATCGACATCCCACCCAAAACGAGTATCAGAACGCCAAACGTCGGATATTTGAAAATCAAACCGGACAGGATTGGATGATCATCAATGCTGACGACCCTATCGTGAGGGATATGGCACGGAATGCTCAAGCCGGGCGGTGTGAGTTTAGCCTCCGACAGGAGGTCCCCCAAGGGATGTATTGGGATGGAACGGTGATTCGTGGGCGACTGGAGGGACAAGCGGAAATCCTTTTCGATCGTGACGATATTCCGATGCGCGGGCAACATAATCTTGCAAATGCCATGGTGGCGATGACTGTGGGGCTGCTCTGCGGATGTACGCAAGAACAAATCGTGAAGGCCCTTGGGCGCACCCCCACGTTTGAACATGCCTTGGAGTCTGTTCGCACTTGGAACGGTGTGACCTTCGTGAATGATTCAAAGGGGACGAATGTGGATGCGACGCTGAAAGCGTTGCAGAGTTTCGATGAATCGATTGTCTTGATTCTTGGTGGCAAGGATAAAGGGGGAGATTTCACGCGCTTGTTAGAGGGCACTCCGCAGGGTCTCAAGGGCATCATTCTCATCGGCGAAGCGGCTCCTCGGATTTTTAAGGCGCTGGAAGGGAACGTGCCCATGACTCGTGCCACCAGTCTTGACGACGCGGTTTCGCAAGCTGTGGCGTTGGCGTCGAGTGGAGACGTCGTGTTGTTTTCTCCAGCTTGTTCCAGTTTTGACATGTTTCGGAATTACCATCATCGCGGACTGGAGTTTAAACGTCTTGTCCAAGAGCTTCACTAAGTGAGCCTGTCTATGTTGTTGCGACGGAAGAATGCCCATCGAGACTCGCGTGTCTGGGCGGATTTATTTCAAGGTCATGCAGCGTTGGGCCGACGGCGGATCGATCCGTTGATTGTGGGCATTACCGTTGCCCTGTCCCTTGGTGGGCTCATTATGGTGTTTAGTGCGAGTGGCGTGGTGGCGGAGATGAAATATTCGGATTCGACTCATTATCTTCAACGCCAAATTATTTGGATGGTCCTGGGCTTTATTGTGCTCTTTGTCGGGTCCCAAATCGACTACCAGCAATGGAAGGATTGGGTTCCTTGGATTGTGATGGGATGTGTGGCTGGATTGCTATTGGTCTTGGCGGTCGGCATGCAAATTAATGGCGCTCGACGGTGGTTGACTGTTGGATTTTTTTCCATCCAACCGACGGAAATGGCCAAGCTGGCCTCGGTCTTGTATCTGGCGGCGTTTCTGTCGAATCCGAATCGTCGGGTGACGGATTGGCGACGGGGGTTTCTCCCTCCTGTTGTGGTGATTGGCGGCCTGTGTTTCTTAATTGTTGTGGAGCCTGATCTGGGCAGTATCGTGGTGATCGGGTTGGTATTCGTGTGCATGATGTATTTGGCGGGGGCACGGCTTCGACATTTAGCCTGCTTAGGGTTGCCGATGATCCTGGGATTTCTGGCCCTCATTGTGTTCAGCCCGGAGCGATGGGAGCGAATGACCACGTTTCTCAACCCATTCCAGGATCGAGAAGGTGCAGGCTATCAATTGGTGCAATCTCTCTTAGCGTTAGAAAACGGGGGTATTTTTGGGGTAGGGCTTGGCCAGGGCAAGCAAAAATTGCTGTATCTCCCCGAGGGCCATACGGACTTTGTGTTGGCATTGGTCGGGGAAGAGTTGGGACTGATGGGCACCTTAGGATTATTGGGCTTGTTTGTCATTCTCGTCTTTAAAGGATTTCGAGTGGCGGCGTTAGCCCCGGATATGTTTGGGCGGTTTCTCGCACTAGGGATCACCTTGCTGCTGACATTGCAAGCGATGATCAACGCGGGAGTGGTCAGTGGCATGTTGCCGACCAAGGGGCTGACGTTGCCTCTCGTGAGTTACGGCGGATCTTCCCTGCTGACCACGATGTTGGCAATTGGGATATTACTGAGTATTGCTCGTCAAGGGCGGGCGAGTCCCTAGCCCGAGATAGGCATGAGAGTAGTGATTGCGGCAGGCGGAACCGGGGGGCATATGTATCCCGCTATTGCGTATGCGAAAGCGTTTCAACGGCGAGATCCAGGTGGGGATATTCTGTTTGTGGGAACCGGAAAGGCGGTCGAGCAGAAAATTCTCAAGCAAGAAGGATTTCCTGTTGAGTCCATTCCCGTGGAAGGGTTTGTCGGGAAGAGTCTCGTGAACATGCTTCGCGCGATGTGGGTGCTCCCTCAATCGTTGTGGCGAGCCATACGGATTTTGCGATCGCAACATACTGATTTGGTCATTGGGACGGGCGGCTATTTCAGCCCCCCGGTCGTGGTTGCCGCCTGGCTACTTCAGATTCCTCGCGTGATTCTGGAGCCGAATGCGATGCCTGGATTAGCCAATCGTCTCTTGGGGCCGTTGGCGAACCGAATTTTTTTGGCTTTTGAAAGTGCGAAATCATTTTTTGTGTCATCCAAAATCCGCGTCATTGGGACGCCCATCCGTGAGGCGTTTGTTTTGGGTCATCCTCCGGCACTTCCGCAACGAATCGGGCATCTTTTAATTTTTGGAGGAAGCCAGGGTGCCCAGGCCATTAATTCTGCCATGTTGGATGCGGTGAAGCACTCAGCGGTTCTCCAGAAATCGGTCACCCTGACCCATCAAACTGGAGCTGACGATGATGCACGAGTCCGAGAAGGGTATGCGAAATTGGGTGTCCAGGCAGATGTTCAGCCATTTTTATTTGATATGCCCAAGGAATTAGCCAAAGCGGATCTTGTGATATGTCGGGCGGGAGCCAGCACCCTCGCGGAACTCGCCGCCTATGGGAAGGTCGGGATTCTGATCCCGTTCCCTCATGCCACGCACAATCATCAAGAAATGAATGCGAGGGCTGTGGAGGACGTGGGAGCCGCACGGATGTTGCGGCAAGCAGATCTCACGGGACCACGATTAGCCGAAGAAATTGAACGTTTCATGCGGGACATTCCTGGGTTACAGGCTATGGCTCGGCATAGTTGGGAGACGCGAAAAGTTGATGCGACCGAGCAAATGGTGAGCGAATGCCTGGCCCTGGTGCAACCTGCATAGGATGAAGTACCGGGCTGATGTTAAATGGGAAATTCTCATGTGTACCTCAAGCATACTGCGTTCATTGTCCATCTTTAATCATGGGGAAGGATGCGTGCAGGGAATGAAGGGAGTGCCTATTACGAGATGAGACAGGGCGTGGCTATTGGCTCTCTTGCTGCCCACGACGGTGATGGTCATGGTTTGCGAGTTTCGAAATCACGTCGAGGAAACCAAGAAATGGTCATGAAACAACTCTGTGACTTCTCCGACCGCCATGCGGTGGTCATTGGGAGACCTGACATGCCTGTCCTTACCTCTGGGAGCCTAGGCAATTATGTTTCGAAAAATTCAACACATTCACTTGGTGGGAATTGGTGGGAGTGGGATGAGCGGGATCGCGGAGGTGCTTTTGACCTTAGGGTATAAGGTGACCGGTTCTGACGCAGGGTATTCCGATACCATTCGCCGGTTAGAGGAAATGGGCGGGACCGTGTATATCGGGCATCACGAATCGCATATTGAAGGGGCACAGGTCGTCGTCATGTCCTCGGCTATTGCGAAATCCAATCCGGAAATTCATGCGGCTCGAGCCAAGGTGATCCCAGTGATTCCGCGGGCTGAAATGCTGGCAGAATTGATGCGGTTGAAGTTCGGCATTGCGATAGCCGGCGCGCACGGGAAAACCACCACGACGTCGATGGTGGCCTCCATCCTGGCTCAAGCCGGGCTCGATCCAACATTTGTGGTGGGCGGGAAAGTGAATGCCATGGGGACGCATGCTCGGTTGGGCCGTAGTGACATTCTCATTGCCGAGGCCGATGAAAGTGATGGCTCGTTTTTGCGGTTGTCCCCCTCCATTGTGGTGGTGACCAAT
>JAOUQB010000030.1 GCA_029879555.1 Nitrospirota bacterium
ACTTTTTCCGAACCAGTAAAGGAGCAACTGGCGTGCCGACGATTTGGGAATGCGGATGAATGAGGGATGTTCCGGCTCGTTCACCATGATTCTTAAACAACACAATACTTTTCACCTGAGGATCCTGCTTCAGCGCACAATAGCGGTCATGACAGGCTTGCAACACCAATTCAACATCATTCGTCGCCATACGGGAAAGACTCTGATTATGTTGAGGCGTTTCAATGATCACTTCATGATGTCCAACGCCTCCCATCTCTCGAAAGAAATGGCCATCTTCCCTTCGATAGGGTTCCACATTCAGCCCAACGGCGGCATATTTATTCGGAACAACCCTGACACGCCAATCGAGTAGAGAGTCGTGGGGATAGTGAAGAATATCTGGTGGGGTCAGGCTTTCTTGTCCGGGACAAAAGGGGCAGGCCGGATCATGCGTCGGCAATGCAGATTCTGGGAGGGGTTTTTGAAAGTCATCAGGACGCTTGCCTCGATCCGTGGCAATAATCACCCAATCTTTTGTGGTCGGATCTTGCCGAAGAATAGACATGAAATTATTCTGTCAACCGAACAACCCACTGAGATCCGCTCCCGAATCCACCCTGCCCTTCACAACTGCATTTCAGCCATTCTGGTGGGAGGATAGATTGTGGATGGACAAATTTCACCTTGAGGATCATCGCTAGCCTCGGGGCAATGTTCTACAGCACAGCCGATTCCCGTGTTGCAAAACGCATCACATGTATCATGGCTAGCTGATCCCCATGAGGGGGTGGATCCAAAAAAATTCTCAATTGAGACCGGGAGGATCTTCGTGATCTTCCCCGGTTAAGGCTTCAGCCTCTTGTTTTTCTAATTCCTCAAGATCCGAAAGCACAGCATGCAGCAACTGCCGTCGTTGTTGAAAGGCTTTTTGCGGAAGATCCTGGCTTAAGGATTCCTGCGCAGATTCTGGCATATTCACAAGCGCTTCGGCTTCTCCCATCGAGGCCAGAGCGTACGTTTCCACATATTCATGCGTCTCACCAAATGTTTGTCGCAATAGCTGTTCGGTTTCTTCATCGAACTCGGCCCAATCCTGAGCGTTCACTGGGGCATGACCAAGTTTTTCAATTTTTTTGAGTTGCGCTTGAAACTGATCAGAATGTTGCAACGGAGAAAATGATGCATTCACGTTCGTCATGTGAGCTCCTTTCCATTCTTCTGAAGATAATATGGCAAGCAATTCAGCATCTATCTTTGAAATCCATTTATGTTAATCAGCAAAACTGATGCCCTCTATATCTCATAGGAAAGATATCTTGGATTTCCTCGCCCGTCATCCAAAACAAGCTTTAGCCAGAACCTATTGGGAGTGTTGAATAATTATAATTTCCAAAGGCATATAGGCCCCCCATCACGTTGGATATCAGAGGCCTCGGGGCGGTTCAAAAAAGTTCGTCCAGCAAGGCCACAGCCATTTTTGCGCGCAGAGCGTACTTCCAGTACGTGAGCACGGGAAAATGGCGAGAACGCCGCTGGCGGCTTTTTTCAACAGCCCCCTATTCATTTTCTGGCATACCCGCTGTGGTATAGAGATTACCCCCTGCAGCTATTGGCCGGGACAAGTATCCATCGTTGAGTTGACTAATTTTGGATTCCCGTTTCCGCGGGAATGGCAAAACAGCAAATCTGATGGACAGGCCACACTAAAATAATGACAGCCTCTCGACAATCCGAAGGTCCTACCCTTCATTATTTCCTCCCCAGGGAAATCTCTGTCGTTTTACTCTACACCCCTCCAGGCTAGGAATGGAGCCATTTTCCGCATCTTCCCTATCGGAATTTTTCATCTTTTCCAAGAAAATCCCATGAAAGCAAGAGCATGCGAGCACGCCACCTTCATGGCATAACTTTCGCTACACTTTTCCTTATCGAAGAACATTGTCGGGGATGAAGAAAGAGGGTGCGATGTATCACGTCTTGAGTGAAAGTGAAAATGGGAATGTCGGAATCAAGATTCAACGGAAATTGACCCAGGATGATTATAGATTATTAATATCCTACATAGACCGACTCAAACAAGAAGTCGGGCCGATCAGATTGCTGTGGGATATGACTGAATGTGAAGGGCTGAATAGTCAAGGATTATGGGAAGAATTAACGAAACAACTTCACCAATTTCATGAGATTCCACAAGTCGCCGTCGTGGGCGAGCGCCACTGGATGGATTGTGGCACGAAAGTCTTTCATCCTTTACTCAAGACCTCGGTGAAGTATTTCACACCCGATCAACTGGATACGGCATGGAGGTGGGTAAAGGGGGAAGACATATGAACAATCAACCACTCCAACCTTTCAACACCACTCCCTGGGAATTTTTTCCTGGGTAGCTAGGGAAATTCCTAGTTACGATTTTCTCACGAATACCATATACCGTCTGTTTATGAGCGCTCATCCCCCCTTTGATATCTGATCTAGGGAAAGGAACAGTGTATGATGAAACCCTCTCAATCCAAAAGCGTGTGGTCCGTTATTCTTGCGGGAGGTGAAGGAGAACGAACGCGTCCCTTTATTCAACAATGGTTGGGGTGTTCTCAACCAAAACAATATTGTACGTTTGTCGGAAATCGATCCATGCTTCAACACACGTTAGACCGAGCCGATCGAGTGGGTATGCCGCATCACAAAGTCACCGTGATCGCGGAGCACCATCAGCCCTATGCCCGCGAGACTTTCAATGAAAACCACCAGGGACACGTGGTGATTCAGCCTCAGAATTGCGGTACCGCTGCCGGAATTTTCCTTCCCCTCACCTATGTGCGGGCCAAAGATCCCAAGGCCACAGTGGTGATTTACCCCTCAGATCATTTTGTGTTTCCTGAAGATCGATTTGCAGAGACCGTTCGCCGAGCCACACGTGCCATTGATGTCCTTCAAGATCGCATCCTCCTCCTAGGTGTGCGTCCGACCCATCTGGAATTAGACTATGGGTGGATGAACGTCGGTGCTATCCTGGGAAGGCAGGGCAATTCCTGCCTTCGACAAGTCCAGTCATTTATGGAAAAACCTAGCCCACTCGAAGCCTTACAAGCCATGTCGAATGGCGGGCTGTGGAATACCTTAGTGATGGTGGCGAAAATCGAGACGCTGTGGTCCTTGGGATGGCAATGCCTCCCGGCTATCATGGAACGGTTTGAACGATTCGAAAAAACCATTGGTACCGTTCAAGAAAGTCAAACGCTTTATCAGTTGTATCAAGACATGCCTCGTATGAATTTCTCGTCCGACCTCCTCCAACACGTGCCCGAACGCCTCGGCGTCATTGAATTGGAAGAGGTACTCTGGAGCGATTGGGGAAGGCCCGAACGGATAAAAGAGACGTTGGACATTTTGGGGAAAAAGCCGGCATTCCCTTCGGAAATACTGACAACCCCAGCTGTCGTTACCACTTCATCTTTGGAGGTGATGTCATGAGAGAATCTGTTGCATCGGCCCACGATCAGAAAGAACCAAAGCGCCAAGCTCCCGTAGGCCGCCAGGACAAGATGGTCTTAAACAAAAAGGAAAACAACAAGTCAACTAAAAAAGCCGGTCGGCCAAAAATGCCAAAAGCCCCAAGTATGACCATCTCAGATCCGGTGTGGCGGGATAACCTGTCGACAAACGACACCGTGGATCCACGCATTGCAGAACGAGCCTATGAATTGTGGCAGCACCGAGGAGGTCATCACGGGCAGGATCTGGAGGATTGGCTGGCCGCTGAACGCGAGGTACTGTCCGAAGAAGAATGCTCTTCTTGATGGAAGAGAAACTCACCTTTCAACTTCCTCTTTCCTCCTCATGTGAGATCTAGCAGCGATTCATCTTCTTATCGTCATCCCTGCCATCACAGAGTTTGCCCCCCTGCAAACATGGGCAGGAACGAGAAGTCATTGGACAAGCTAGAATAGATTCCCGATTAAAAATGTCGGGAATGACAGAGGAAGGCCCGGAAATTCAGGTTGGGAAAATGCTGAAAGGGGAGGACGAAAAGATGCTGAAACTCTAAAATAATGAATGAGGGAGTCCTGCCCCTACCCCCAAAACTTTTATGGGATCGGGGATCACGGCACCGCATTCCCGACACACCAGATTTCCAGATGGTTTAGCTTTTTCATTGTAATGATAATCTACCTTCGCTGATGCACCAAACCCTTCGCCTTTGTCGGTGTGGATGTGCCGTTCATTCCATTGACGCGTCCGGCCTTGTTTGCATTCATAGATATGCTTTCTTCAAGATTCTTCCCCAATTAAAGAAGTGCCTTCCACGTCTTGATTTGCAAAAATCGTCGTGCACACATTTCGGAGAAAAGATAGGGAAAACGGCTTACTCATAAAACCTTGCGCACCTTCCCTTTGGGACAGGTCCGGCTTCTTCACCCCACCGGACATCATCACTACCGGTATCGGATTCCCCAACCACCGTAACTCATCCAGCATCGTCAGTCCATCCATCACCGGCATATCCATATCCAGCAGAATGCCATCGACCTTGTGTATGGCTAAGACATCCAAGCCTTCACGCCCATTTTTCGCCAGAAACACATCAAAACCCCAGAGGTCAAGGGCGTCGTGGAGCATCTCTAATACCGACGGATCATCATCCACAACAAGTATGGTGGGTAACAGTGTTTTCATCACCACATCGTTCAACTGCCGTTGCGGATTACTCTTAAGCGTCAAATCATCCGCATAGCCTCGCGGAATGGGCCGCTTGAAAATTGAAGACAGCTGAATCATGTGTCGCCTCCTTGCTGAATCCCTTGCATCAATTCAAAATTTGATTGATGGATGAAGGGGGAGCATGCCCCTAGAATATGAAATTGTGAGCAATAGGTGAACTAGAGAAATCCCTAGTTTTTTCTTAAAAAGCTCCTCAGTCAGGAAGATGCGGCAACAGGGAGGGAAGCGGGTTCAACCAGACAACGTGAAAGAGACCACCTGGCGAAATAGGCATTCCCGGAGGTTGTGGGGGAGATCCCTTCTATTTTGTCATCCCCGCGGTTAGTGAGCTTGCCCCTGCGGCTATTGGCAGGGGCGGGGATCCATCTGAAGAAAATGGCCCTGGATTCCCGCCTCCGTGCCTGCGCGTCGAACCGCTTCATTGCGTAGACATGGGAATGTCAAAAATGGACGGGAATGACAGAGAGCGGCGAGAATGAAAGAACATAGTGGGAGAAGATCAAAAAGAGACAGAGCGAGAATGGAAAAGAGAAAAAGAAAAATGTTCTGGAATTGTCAAATATTTTGTTGACTCGCGACCCTATCCTAGAAATTTTACAGGAGAATTTTCACCGGATCAGGAATCACGGCGCCGCACTCCCGACACACCACATTTCCAGTGGATTGACCTTTTTCATTGTAATGAGAATCCATCATACGCTGATGCACACAACCATTCGCCTTTGTCCGTGTAGATGTTCCGTTTATTTTATTGACGCGTCCGGTCTTATCCGCATTCATAGACATTGCTCCTTCAACGTTTATTGTTACCTCGTGGTGAACCATTTCCATCCCCCCGGTTATTTACCCACCGTTGTTGGGGCTCGCGAACGAAGCCACAGCCGAATGAGCATCTGAATGGGCATCATGTGCAGGACGATGAAAGACCCTGGCGCAAATTTTTCGGAGAGAGGGCAGCGAAAACGGCTTAATCGCAAAGGCTTGTGCGCCTTCCTTCACAATTCGTCGGAGAGTCGAGACATCCTCACCGGACATGACCACAACGGGTGTCTGATACCCTAACCACCGCAACTCATCCAACATCGTCTGTCCGCCCATCACAGGCATGTTCATATCAAGCAAAATGCCATCGACTTTTTGTTTGCGTAAGGCATCCAAACCTTCTTGCCCATTTGACGCCAGAACCACGTCATAGCCCCAGTTGGTGAGGGCATCCCTGAGCATCTCGGCAACAGACGGATCATCATCCACAATAAGGATAGTAGGTGACAGCGCCCTGACTGCTGAATTATCAGGAGACCAGCGTTTTGTTCCCCTTTCTGGCTTCAGGAGATGGTTTAAAGACGTCGCCCCTTTGGAAGATGAAGATCGATGACTCATGATTGCCTCCCTCCTGCATACCCTTGAATTAATCAATTGATTACCTAACTTCCTTGGGAGAATGCTTGAGGGTACGAAACAAGGAGGAGAAAGATAACTAGGAAAATCCCTAGTTTTTGCTAAAAACCCCAGCTCAATCAGCAAGAAGATTCAATCGGGGATGAGGCTGGTTCAACCAGCCCATGGGACAGGGCAAACTTGGTCAGATCGGCATTCGACTGGAGGTGTAATGTTTCAAGAAGTTTGGTTTTATGAAAGTCAACGGTTTTCACGGAAAGGTCAAGGATCACGGCAATTTCCTTCATGGACTTCCCCTCGACAATCAGCTGCAACACTTCTCTCTGGCGAGGAGTCAGGTGCTTGAGCATGGACACCTGGTTTCGGGACCCAAATTCTAGCGGTATCTGGTCATCGAGAAACACCAACGGGGTGAGATACGTTCGCCCTTGAATCACCGTATGAATGGCCTCCACCAGTTCGGAAGCCGCACTGCGCTTGAGCAGATAGCCGGAGGCCCCTGCCTGGAAGGCCTCTTTTGCATAGGCGACATCCGCATGCATGGTGAGAAAGATGACTTTCGAGCCAACCAATCGCTTGAGCTGCCGGCATGCTTCAAGACCATGCAACAAGGGCATCGTCATATCAGTCACAATGACATCTGGGGTCAGCTCCTGGGCCGCAGCCACCAGAGCACGACCATCTTCCACTTTTCCCACAACATCGAATTCCTCGTCCAAGATTTTCTTCACCCCTTCTAACACCATCGGGTGATCATCGGCTAACAAGATACGAATGCGGTTCATCATAAGCCGTTGCCTTTAATCGAAGATGAGGAGGGGGTCATGAACGCGTCAGCCAAACCAATCATTCGTCAAACTTGGGATCAAGGATACAGAATTCAAAACTGCCACTAAACTGGGGAAAACCCTAGTCGAAGAAGAAAAGCTCCCTAGGATGGGGCTTCCTTAGAATTATTCTGCCTTCGTCTTACCGGCAGGTTCCCGTTGTGCCACGGCAGGTCCTATCTCTGACATCCCTGACAGTTCTGGCAGAGAGCATTTTTCCTCTAACTTCTTCGGCTCGAAATCACCATCATTCCGAAGAAACGATACCATGGGCAACCGCGTATTTGGTCAACTCGACCGTCGAATGCAAATTCAACTCCCGCATAATCTTCGTCTTATGAAACTCCACCGTCTTGCTCGAAACATTGAGAATGTTCGCAATATCCTTTACCGCCTTGCCCTCTGCCACGAGCTGCAACACTTCTCGCTGGCGCGGCGTCAAGGAATGTTTGTTCTCTGGGGCCCGCTCCAATCCGCCACAAAGGGGCAATAAGACCTCCTTTGCAATAACGGGCGTCACATAGAATTGATCTTTCAAGACGGCGTGAATGGCCAATATCAATTCCGTGGCAGCAGACCGTTTGAGCAGGTAGCCTGAAGCGCCAACCTGAAAGGCCTTTTTTGCATAGGTGGGATCAGCATGCATGGTCAGAAAAATAATCTTACAAGCCGGCAACAGTTTATGGAGTTGGCGAGCGGCATCCAGGCCATTGAGTTGTGGCATAGAAATATCCAACACGACGACATCAGGATTGTGCTCCTGCACCATAGTCAGAAGTGTTCGCCCATCTTCGGCCATACCAACGACATCGCACTCGTCCTCAAGGATCTTATACAATCCTTCCAGAACGAGCGTATGGTCATCAGCTAAAACAATACGCGGACGTTTCATGAATTTTCCCAATCCAACATTAACCACCCTGTTGTCAATTTCATGTATATTATTGCGTCATTTCCGCGGAGGCGGGAATCCAGGCTCTCTTCTCCTCGGATGGATCCCCGCCCCTGCCAACAACCGCAGGGGCAAGCTCTACACCCGCGGGGATGACAGTGTTTCATCCCTCACTCCATTACGGTTCCCTTTTTCCTTCTCACTTCTCCCTTTTCACTTCCATCGTTGGCACCCAGACAATGATTTCCGTGCCTTGGCCTGGGGCAGACCTCAGATTATAGGTGCCTTGAACCGCGCGAACGCGTTCTTGCATGCTGATCAACCCTAATCCATGTTTTCCGCCTAGCATCGTCTCAACCGTAAACCCCTTTCCATTATCTGAAATGGACAATGTCAGGGCGTCATCTTTTCCGATTAGTTTCACGTCGACCTGAGTCGCTTGAGCATGCTTCGTCACATTCCTCAAACATTCTTGGGTCACGCGATAGAGACAGGACGCGATCTCCTGAGCTACGGAAAAAGGAACATCGGTTGCGACAAAAGAAACGGGAATGCCTTCCCATTTTGAAAAATCACTGATAAAGGCCTGCAAGGCCACTTCGAGGCCGAGATCATCTAATATAGAGGGATGGAGTTGGTAGGCAAGGCGCCGAACATCATCTGAAAGCAAAGAGACCGCATCATAAAGTTTCTGCAAGGCTTGGTACGTCGGCGTTGATTGGCCCAATTCTTTTTGCACAGATTGAATAGTCAACGCCAACACGGCCAGTCGTTGGTTCATGTCATCATGGAGTTCCCGTGAGATTCTCACGCCGTTCATCCTCTTGAGCGGTAATCAATTGTCCGCCAAGGGCTTGGAGCGCCTCATGGCTGTGTTGGAGTTCTCCTTCTCTGACTCGAAGGGCTTCTTCCACTTCCTTTCGCGCTGTAATGTCAAGGGCCACTCCCCCGAGTTGCACTTCTCCCCTCCTCCGGTGAACCAGAAATTTCATGACCCACCAGTAACGGACCTTTCCTGTTTCATCCAACGTCGTTTCCTCGGCTTCCAATACCTCCCTCGTTTTCAGAACTTCCTGATCATGTTCTTTGAATATTCGAGCCACTTCGGGGGGAAAGAGTTGCAAGTCCGTCTTCCCCAAACAATTTGCCTGTGAAAGATGTAATTTTTTTTCAAATTGTCGGTTCACATACACATACTGGCCCTTCTCATTTTTCAGAAACTTCACAGCCGGACTATGATTCATAAAAGCTTGAAACCGCTCTTCACTCTCTCGAAGAGCATCTTCAGCCTTTTTCCGAGCTGTAATGTCTGCAAAGGTGACAACCACCCCTTCAACCTGATGATGAATATTCTTGATTGGTGAGCACGTATAGGCTACGGGAAAGCTCGTGCCGTCTTTACGCCATAAGATTTCTGTATCCACATGATGATAACTGCCGTTTGTTGCCGAGAAATACACCGGACACTCATCCCAGGGATAAGGAGTTCCATCCTTCCGTGTATGATGCAAGTGCGAATGGATGGCTCGACCTTCCACATCTTGGAAATTCCACCCAGTTAACACTTCAGCTGCACGATTAAAAAATGTCGTGTGGCCTTGATGGTCAATTCCGTATATCCCCTCCCCGGCAGAATCAAGGATCAACCTGTTCTGCGTTGCCAAACGTTGGCTGGCAAGTTCGGCCTGCTTTCGACGTGTGATATCAATCCCTGTGGCAATAATATTCTCTACTTCTCCCTGTTGGTCTTTTATGACCGTGTTGGACCAACTGATCCAGCGCACCTGGCGATCGCGATCGAGCCATGCGTTTTCAAAGAAGGTTGGGAATTGTTTCCCTTGAAAGGAGGACAGAAGGCTCTTGACCTCTGGGGCATCTTCTCCGGAAACCACAGTTAGATCGAGAAAGGATTTTCCCTTCATCTCATCAATGGTTCGCCCGGTCACACGTTCACACACTTGATTGAACCGAACAATTCGCCATTTGGGATCAAGGACCACAACCAGAGCCGCAGTGGCATCTAAAATGGTGGCCGTGAACTGTTGCTCTTTGGCCAGGGCTTCCTCCACCTTTCGACGCTCGGTGATGTCACGCAGAATAACCGTTAGTCGCTTTTGTCCTGCAAAATCGAACTGAGAGATCGAAGCCTCCACCGAGAATTCTTCTCCATCGAAACGCCGGGCAACCACATTCCCCAGCCGGCCCCCAGAACGAACCCTCTCTCCTGATTGCATAAATGCTTGGACATGGGCTTGATGGATTGGTCGAAATTGTTGGGGGATGAACGGGTCAATCGACTTCCCGATGGCTTCAGAGGGAGGACACCGAAACATTTCCTCAGCCCCTTTATTGAACAGAACGACCCGCTCCTGCTCATCTATCGTGATAATGGCATCCATCGCCGTATCGAGCACATCGCTTAACCAGGCTTCTTGCTCCTTTTGCAACGCTTTTGCCAGCTCCTGCTCGGTGAGATCAAGCAACGCCACGCGGATATTTAGTTCAGCATGGACACCGTCTTGGTCTTCAAAGAGACTTTGCAACCGAACAAGAAAGTGCTCGTGATTATGAGTGAGTCGCAGTATCCCGGAAACCTCCTTCAAGTTTCTCTGTACCAAATTCTGGAGATGAAGACGGAGCGTGGATTGATCGGCAGCTATCACAAAAGCTTCCAGCTTTTGGTGAATCAAATCCTTACGCTCCACCTGGAGAAGCTGACATGCCGTGAGGTTGGCTTCCAGGATTTCTCCACTGGTATTCAGGGTGAGAAACCCCACAGGCGCGAAGTCATAGAGATCGGCATAGCGATCACGAGCGTATTGGAGCTCCAGCTGCGTGCGGCGGAGCTCTTCATTTTGTATCTCCAATTCGATTTGGTGTACTTGCAATTCATGCACAAAATGCTGAATCTCCGCCATGGACATCTTCTTCACCTGCATAGACGTCGTTTTGAGCGACTCTTCCGCCTTGCCCCGGAGCGCTTGGAAATCTGATAAAGGTTTCTTCTTTGGACTCATAGGCTACCTAAGAAATTTAAATCATTTCCTCATACATGATGGCCTCTCTCTCGTTCGCCCCCCTCTGTCATATATGGACTCCCCCCGTTTTGCAAGCAGGATCTCTTTCTGATGAGAGAGGGGTTGCGGTCATATATCCGGCTTCGTCGTGGAACCTCTTGTGTTCCGAGCCTTGATGGTTGTCGCGCGGCAGCTCCTCAACATGCCCACGGCTTACTCTTGCAGCCAATGACAGAAACCAGGGTTTGCTCCCGCGGGGGTGACCACTCTTGCCCATCATCTTGTTCTCTCCTGCTACGCAATCCTTGGCGAGTACTCCTTCTTATGCGGCACGACAGACCTGGGTTGCGTCAT
Organism: Nitrospirota bacterium; assembly: GCA_029879555.1. GTDB lineage: Bacteria > Nitrospirota > Nitrospiria > Nitrospirales > UBA8639 > Nitrospira_E. The sequence continues at coordinate 11,190 of JAOUQB010000030.1, forward strand.
ACTCCTGAGCACGGGACAGTACGGCGAAGGCCACGCGGGCATTCTTATTGGCCAAGGCCACCACGGCTTTATTCATCCCTCGGCGTTCGACCAAGCGGCGAACCCATCGGCTGGCCGGATCCTGCTTCTCGCGGCTATGCGTGATCACCGATCATGCCCCATGTAATGAGTAAGCTGCGGAGATAACGATCCCCCTGTTTACTCATCCCCCCTAGCCGGACTTTGCCGCCCGTGCCAGCATGCTTAGGGACCAGACCCAGAGCGGCGGCCACATGGCAACCATGCTGATACGCCTGCCCGGCCAGCTTCACCCAGAGGGCGGACGCCGACAGGGGCCCAATCCGCTAACTCGGCCTCCTGCTCTGCCAGGAGCTGCCGCAACAAGGGCGTCCCGCGTTCGTCGGCCAAAAAGGTAGCGAGGACCTTCCTAAGGGCCGCGCGCCCTCGAGGCACCGCCACCCCATATTCGAGGAGCAGCCCATGCAGCTGGTTCACCAGAGCCGTCCGCTGGCGGAGCACACGACTACGCACGCGATGTAACGCTTGCACGTCTTGCTGCGCTTCCGTCGCGATCCCCACAACACGCATCCCCGGTTCTTGCACGGCCCGACAGATCGCGCGGGCATCGGCCGCATCACTCTTATTGGTCTGCACCCACGGCTTCACATACTGCGGGGCGATGAGCCGTCCCTCGTGCCCCAACTTCGTGAGCTCCCGCGCCCAGTAATGCGCGCCGCCACAGGCTTCCATCCCCACCAGCGCTGGCGGATGATTGGCCAACCACGGCAGCATCTTCTTGCGCGCGAGCCGCTTCCGTTCCACGCCCTGAGTGGCCCCGTCTTCCACGTATATCTCAAACACCTGTTTGGCAATGTCGATCCCGATTGTTGTACGCGGCATGATGACTCCTCCTTTTAGTTGAACGCTGGTGGGTGATCCTCCAGCTTGGTACACTTGATGCCGTCCTAAAAAAGGGAGTCCACACCATTATGCCCGACATCGCATATTGGATATCTCTACCCTCCGCCGTCATGCCCGACATTTTTTATCGGGCATCCATCTTCAGATTCTTGCTGACGGTGCATCCGTTTGTTATTGAGAAATCTTTGCACCAAGCAGTTTGACCAGAATGGCTTTTTCAATGTGAAGTCGATTTTCGGCCTGGTCAAAGACGACACTCTGCGACCCATCGATGACTTCGGCTGTTTGTTCATTGCCCCTCTGGGCTGGCAGACAATGCATGAAGATCGCATTGGGACTGGCCTGTTGCATGAGGGCCTCCGTCACGCGAAAGGGTTCAAGCATGTGAAACCGTTTTTCGTGTTCTTCTTCGGGGATGTGGTAACTCATCCATGTATCCGTATACACCACGTCCGCATTGGCCACAGCCGATTGGGCATCATATACAATGGCAATGCTTCCCCCACTTTCTTGGGCAAAAGATTCAGCCTGCGCAAGAACTTCCGGTAATGGCTGATAGGCCGGGTCTGCCGGACAACCAACCGTCATCTGCATACCCATTTTTGAGCAGGCATGGAGAAGAGAATGGGTCACATTGTTATTCCCCTCACCCACATAGGCCAGGCGAAGGCCCTGAAGCGCTCCCTTGCGTTCTTGTATGGTGAGCAAATCGCCCAGGGCCTGACAGGGATGTTCATGGTCAGTCAATCCGTTAATGACGGGCACCCTGGCATAACGCCCAAGCTCTTCCATATCGGCCCGTCGAAACATTCTAGCCATGATGCCCTGGACATAACGCGACGCCGTACGAGCGGTATCCGCAATCGTTTCCTTGCCTGATCCCAGCGGTGACATTCCCAGATCGTAGTAAATACTGTGGCCGCCCATTTGCAACATAGCTGATTCAAATGAAACCCTGGTACGTAGCGATGGTTTTTCAAAAATCATTAATAGTATGGAACCAGCTAACGCATGGTTATAGTGCTCAGGATGTTGTTTGATGTGGACGGCGGACGCAATGATCCCTTCCAGATTTTCTCGGGTCCAGTCAATTAACGAAATCAGATTCATTCAACGCGTCTCCTTCAATCAGGAACCATATGAGTGCCAGTCCGGCCTTCAAATCCATCAAGCGCCTTTTCCGTGCTTGTGATGATAAACTCACATCCGCCATGCTCTAGAAAATAAATCCCGGCCTCGATTTTCGGTTGCATACTCCCCGAGCCGAAGTGACCTTCCGCCAAATACGTCTTCGCGTCAGCGACCGTGATCGTCTGCAGGTTTTCTTCAGAGGGGGAATTGAAATGGAGCTTGGCATGTTCCACTGACGTCAAATCCAAGATGCGCGCGACCCCAATCGCCACGGCCAACTGACTGGAGGCCAGATCTTTATCCACGACCGCCTCAACGCCTTGCCAAATCTCGTCGGTTTCAGCACTGACGGGAATTCCACCGCCACCCACGGCAATAACAATGACCCCATCATCAAACAGACGCT
>JAOUQB010000301.1 GCA_029879555.1 Nitrospirota bacterium
ATCCATCCTCTCCACATGCTGGAGTCATCAGTAAATTTATTTCCATGATTGAACAGCAGCGACCCCTTACTGTTTTTGGGGATGGGACACAAACGCGAGATTTTATTTTTGTCAAAGAGGTGGCGAAGGCCAATGTTCGAGCTCTTCAGGAAGAAATGACAGGCGTGTGTAATGTGGCTACCGGACGAAGCGTTACCCTCTTAGATCTCATTGACGCCTTATCCAGTTGTGTTAATCGGACTTTAGACGTGCTCCATCTTCCCGCACAAGCTGGGGATATCCCATTTTCCGAGGCCGACTGCACACGGCTCCAATCACTCATCAATCACAAAAATATGACGAACCTACAGGATGGTCTCCAAAGCTTACTCGGAGAGGCTATTCCCTCTTAGCTGCCAATCATTTTTCCGACCCACCTCTGAGCTAAACATACCCTTATTTCTCAAATTGTGGCTTGAGAAATAAGCGCTGCTCGTGCTCGAAGAAATGCATGATAGGTTTGAAAATAGGTCATAGCTTGATCGTATTGTGAGGATTTGAAAATGAGGCTTGCAGCCTTGAAGGTGGTTGTGGCAAAAGTTGTATCTCATGTTTTTGAATGAAGAGAGTGGATTAACTATTAGAAATGCCAACACATCATTTTTTGGTACCTAGGCGATGAAATATGTATTTTTCGTCATGTTTCTACTGATGCAAGTGTCATGTGATACGCCTTCCATGGGAGTTTCTGAAGAAATTACCCGTCAATTCCAATCATCAGGTCGAACATTTGTAAATCTTGCTAAAGTCATTCCTCTTGCCTGGGACAAGGTCTGTATCTTGGGCCCCTATTCGACGTCTACGCACGCGCAGGAAACCTTGGGCTTTTCCTGGCCGGTGGAACAGCAATCCACCATATCGACCAGTGACCATATCACCCTGCTAATCTTTGTGAAAGATTCGACTATTGTTGAATTGGTCGAACACCCAAGGCGTGATGGCGATTTTGCCAATTTGTCGCGACAATGCTATGCGCGAGAACAGGCTACGTTTCACCACCAGACCAATCCGAAAAGGGGTTGGCCGGGATTATTTCCGAAAAAATAGTTGTTTCGCATCAAAGATTTGATGATTGTTAAATTTGTTCCAATCCTTCATGATAGCCTGGCCATTCAAAACTATCTGTCCATTTTCTGCCTGAATGGAATGTTTACGACAAAGCATATTTTATCCTTTAACTATGAAATTTTATTACTCTCTCTGCCTTTGAGAGTGTTGATTCAAAAAAGGAATGAAAGATTGGGATGAGGGCGAGGGGTATAATTGCTAATTAAGCCAATATAGGATGGTAATGGGTAGGCGATTCCGTCGGCTGACAGCCATTAACCGGAAACATGGAGAATGAGGATGAAAGTAGTATTACTGGGAACAGTAATTGGGTGTATGGTCTTCACAGGGTCAGCCTTGGGGAATCTGCTCGAAGTCAAGAAATCGGTTGAAGAGGCCATGTGTAAGAAATTGGCGACGGACTATGCGAACGATCCAAGGTCGTTCGCGGTGCAATCCATTGCGCAACTGCAAATCTGCCTGGCTCAAAGCTTGAAAGATACCGCCTCAGCCTCCATCCCGAGAAATTTTGACATTCAACCTTCACGCCCTTCAATAAATACAGTCGACACCACAATTCCGACTCCTCCAACCCCTCCCACGCCTCCACAGTCCATTCAGATAAAATGACTGGGATTGCAAGTGGACAAGTTCCGATTGAAAAGGGTCGCGTCCTCTTCTGGCGTTGGAATCACATTAGAAAAGTGTCAAATGTTCCCACCGAATCTTCCAAACGCTCATCGGAAAAACCATATGGCGGTAAAATGCTAGTAGAGAAAGAGTGTGTTAGTGCTGGGTTTTGAGGACGATGAAGAATGCGCGGGCTTTGCGGATGATTCGAAGGAGGACAGTTTGGCCGGGTTTCACTTTTTCTAGCACCTCAGAGAATTGCGCGACATTTCTTGTCACCTGACGATTGACTTCAGTAATAAAATCACCCTCTTGAATGCCTTCCGCATGGGCGAGGCCGCCTCGCTCGACTTTTGAGACTAAGACACCCACCGTTTCTTTGAGTTCAAATTCTTCGGCCAGGGCAGCAGTGAGGGCTTGTACGTCCAAGCCTAATTTGACTTCTGATTTTTGGGAGGGGAGTGAGGCTAGGGTGGTTTTCTCGGGCCGTTCGGCCATCGGGACATGGTAAATCATTTCTTTGCCGTCTCGAAGAACCCGAATGTTGGCGTTCTCTCCAGGACCGACTCGGGCCACGAGACGTGAAAGTTGATTGGGTGAATCTACGGGCTCATCATCGACCGTCAAAATGATATCGCCGGGTTTAATTCCAGCAGCAAATGCTGGATCGTCTTCATAGACTTCGTTGATCAGCACACCTTGTCCTTCTTTAATCCCAAACTGTTTCGAGAGTTCTTTGGTTAAGGCCTGAATGCCCACGCCCAGCCAGCCTCGAACCACGCGCCCTTTAGAGACTAATTGATCCACGACACGAGAGACCATGTCAGCGGGAATGGAAAATCCTATGCCTTGGGCCATATGGATAATGGCCGTATTAATCCCGATCACTTCACCTCGCAGATTAAATAAAGGACCACCTGAATTTCCTGGGTTAATGGCCGCGTCCGTTTGGATGAAGTTTTCGTATTTCGATAAATTTAAACGTTCCCTTCCAATTCCGCTAATGACACCCAAGGTGACGGTTCGATCCAGACCCATAGGATTGCCTACAGCCAGGACCCATTGTCCAACTTTTAAATTTGAGGAATTTCCAAATCGCGCGGCGGGCAGCTTTCGATCAGTTTCGATTTTGAGGACCGCAATGTCGGTTTCTTTATCACGTCCAATGATTCGAGCGATTTGATGTGTTTTATCTGAAAGGCGCACTTCGGCTTCGGTCGTATCTTCACCGACGACATGATTATTGGTCACAATAATGCCATCATCCCGAACAATGACGCCTGAGCCGCTTCCTTGGGTATAGGAACCTCTTCGTTTAAACCCATCAGACGAGGTGATTTCCCGGATCGGGGTGATATTGACGACCATGGGGGTGACGCGTTCGGCCAAACTGGTAATCGTGAACTGGATTTCATCCAAAGCCTGGAGGCCGCGAAGTTCTTTGTCTGATGGTGTATCAGCCCAAGAGAGACTTAGACAAAGAGAGCCATAAATAGTTGTAAATAAAGCTATTTTTAGTAATATTCGCATGTATTTGTTTAATTGTCGTAATGTCGCATAAGAAATATTATGTCAAATAGCTGTTTTCCCAATCTTGGGTTCGGCCCCCTTTAGAAGACGAGAAATGTTGTCAGTGTGCCCATACACAATTAATCCAAGAATGCCAAGGGAAAAAAGAACAAGAAGCAAGTCTCCATTCAGGAAATACGCAAGGATAGGAAAGCTGGCGAAGGCGGCCAAGGCTCCTCCCGATGAATATCGAAAGACCGCCACGGTCACGATCCAAATTCCAAACAAACATAGGCCAAGAAACCACTCCATGCCCAAAACAGCCCCCAATGCGGTAGCCACGCCTTTTCCCCCTTTAAACCCTAAGAACATCGAAAAAATATGCCCAATGACGACCGATAACCCAATAATCAGCACCCATGGATGTGGAGCTCCTAGGCCTTGAGCCGTTCCCGCCGCCAGCACGCCTTTCCCAATATCGCCGAGTAAGGTCATGGCTCCGGCTTTTTTCCCGGAGACCCGTAATACATTAGTAAACCCAATATTTTTGCTTCCAGATGTGCGAGGATCTATTTCCCCTAAAGCTTTTGCCACGAGAATTCCAAATGGAATAGAGCCCAAAACGTACGCCCCGATGGCTGCGACAACATAGCTCAGTATTCCTTCTGTCACGATGAATGCCCTACCAATATTGAGGGCTTAATTTTTTAAAAATAAGCACGAGATATCGCCAACCAGACACTAAGGAGAAGACTAGTGCTGTATAGAGAAGGAGAATCCCAACAACCGAAAGAATAACTTGAGCTTCAAGCCAAGCCCC
>JAOUQB010000302.1 GCA_029879555.1 Nitrospirota bacterium
GTTGGCATATTGTTCCTCAGAAAAAATATACATATCAGCAATCGCAAACGGTCCCAGCTGATCATCCGGCGTCGTGGCAGGGAGAAGCCCTTCGAGGGACTCGTTGATCCGGCCTTTTTGAAATGACTGGAGCAGGGCAATGATCTGGCTGTCCGTGGTCGCCGGAGGGACTAAAATGGTCATGGCATTCATGCCAACTATCGTTCCCGTGACAGAAAAGCTGGGGATAAGATCACTAGAGATCATTTCGGGTAAGGGCGCGACGGCATTGGGTTGCGCACCAGGCCCATGAGTGGGAATATTTTTGGATTTGGGAATAATGAGGGTGATAAACAACCAGAGCCCGAAAATGACTCCAAAAATAACAATGAGCGGATGAACACCGACTCGTCGGCCTTCTGTGGGTGATTCGTCACTCATGATCTTGAGGTCTCTCCAGTGTTTTTTTGTGGCGATGAATGGATCTCTTGACGCTTGGCGGTCTCCCACCATTGATCGAGTGTGCCTGGCGGAAAATCTTTGACGGTTTTTCCCTGGGCCCTAGCCTGTGATTCGACGTATTCAAAACGTTTGATAAATTTGTTGGTAGATTTTCTGAGGGCGTCTTCGGGATTTATTTTGAGAAATCTGGAGACATTGACGAGAGAGAATATGACATCACCCAGCTCGGCCTCAATATCGGAATCTTCCCGGTTTGTCTTCAGCGACGATTCAAAATCTTCTGCCTGATCTTCTAAGTCATGGGCTGTGCTTGTTGCCGCCACATAGAGTTCATCCAGCTCTTCTTTGAATTTGAGTAAAACAGGCTCAATGGTTTTCCAATCAAAGCCTACACGTGACGCCCGTTTTTGTACCTGGAGCGCTCGTTGAAGGGCAGGGGCTGTTTTGGGGACTGAGGCCAAGGCGGACGTTGAGCCCTGGTTTCCCGCTTTTTCTCGTTGTTTCAGTTCTTCCCATTGCTGCAAGACTTCTCCAGATGTGGTGTCAGAGGCTTTGCCAGTCGATTGGAACACATGAGGGTGGCGACGGATGAGCTTTTCGCCTAATGCCTTATTCACGTCTTGATAAGAGAAGTCCCCATGTTCTGATGCAATTTGACTGTGAAAGAGGATTTGCAACAAGAGATCGCCCAATTCTTCCTTTAACGCAGAAGGATCGTTGGCATCAATCGCTTCCAAGACTTCATAGACCTCTTCTAACAGATAGGGCTTCAGGGATTCGGTCGTTTGCTCACGATCCCAAGGACAGCCGTCCGGCCCGCGCAACCTGGCCATAATATCGACAACGTTAGACGGGGCATTTCCAGATGATGGAAGCGAAGAAGTGTTGAGCGATGGCGTTTTCATGTACAGATGTCTTGAATGAGAATGGGCTCTGAGCTGGGGGTATTATACTGGTTTGCCCCTTTCTTGTAATCTCCGGATTCTTGATCGCAACCGTCTGATAATGATACTGTTTTTTTCTACAAGGAGGGTGAAGGATGAGTGAAGAAGAGCAAGGGTTTGTCGTGCGAGATAAACGGGGACGTTCGACATCGGAAGAGCCAACGCCTCCGGCGCCGGAACCTTCCCAGGCGGCGCAATTTCAGACCTCACCCTCCGAATCGGATTCGTTACCGCCGATGCCTCCTCTCTCCTTTTCTTCATTCGTCTTTTCGTTAGGAACCTCCTCCCTGATGTTAATGGGGGAGTCTTTAGATCCTCAACAACCTTCCTCGCCGGTTAATTTGCCTCAGGCCAAGGAAATCATTGACATTTTGTCGATGCTTGAGGAAAAAACCAAGGGCAACTTATCATCTGAAGAAGCATCCGTCATTGGGGATATGCTTTATACCTTGCGGATGAAATATGTCACGGCCACCTCTGGAGTTTCTTCAAAGTCATAACCGGCGTTTCCCACGCGCCCCTTCGTTTCAATTGAGCCATATTCCGGGAGAGAGATGGCGCGAATGATCGCCACGTGTCAGTCCCGTGACCTTGCGAAGTCCTCCATCTTCATTAATAATGATCGTATAGGCGATTTCTTTAAGAATCGCTAGGCATGCATGGCCCAGTGAACCTTATCTCCGAACATCTACCTGAGTCTCGGAAATTTCCCCGCGCCACCGGCTTGTCCGAAGCGGGCTCGCCCGCTTCATCCTCGAAATCATTGGCCCCTAAGCAACGACGCCATCACTATACACCGGTATGGATTGTCTTGGTGTTGTTACTGCCGTGTATTGCCTTGACGATCTATTATGCGCGGTATGGTCTTTCAGGGCCGCTGTTGCCGGATTCGATCCTGCCCAGTCCCAGTTATGCCTTAGTGCTCTTCTTGGTGTACTTGGACAGTGTGGGTCTGGTGGCGCTCACGCTCTTGCTGTCCCGAAATTTAATCAGGGCATTTTTTGAAAAACGCCATCGCCTGATGGGCAAGGGGTTCCGCTCCAAATTAGTGGCGGCGTTTATTGGGTTTGCGTTGATTCCCACGGTGCTGCTCGCGCTTGTGGCCAGTGGGGTGATCAGTGAAGTCATTGACGTGTGGTTTAGTGATCAGGTGATGCATGTGTTGCGAGATTCGGAAGATGTCGCGCATTTGTACCAAGAAGAGCGCGAAGTTTTGGCGTCAGATACGGCCCGGGTGATTAGTAAGGAAATTTTTCGAGAGGATATTTTAAAACCCGAACATCGGGAATTGCTGAAATCCATGCTGGCCAGGATGCAGCATGAATATCATTTAGCCGGGGTGGAAGTGTTTTCTCCAAAAATGGAAACGTTGGCGCGAATGATGGATCCGAAATTATCCGATGCGGTGTTGAGCCTTCCGGTCGGGCAATTGGTCTTGCAGGTCTTGGATCGGGGGAAGGCGCAGTCCTCGACGCAAGAGGCCCCGGTTGGACGATTAATCCGTGCGGCGGCTCCGATTTTAGGGAGCGGCCGAACCGATCAAGTCCGAGGTGTGGTGGTGGTGTCGAATTATGTGCCGGAATCGTTGCTCAGAAAAATGGATGCCATTACCAAGCAATTTGAAGAATATTCTCAGATTAAATCCATGAAAAATCCTATTAAAGGAGGGGCCTATCTTTTTGTGGCGGTCGTGACGTTGCTCATTCTGTTTGGCGCGACGTGGTTTGGATTTTATGTGGCTCGAGGTATTACCGTTCCAATTCAACGCCTAGCCGAAGGGACGGACGCCATTGCGAAAGGCAACTTAGATATTCACATTGATGTCAAAGCCACGGATGAAATCGGGACGTTGGTACAATCGTTTAATCGAATGACCACTGATTTACGCACCAATAAATCCAGATTAGAAGAAATGAACATGTCGCTTATCCAGTCAAATGTCGAAATTGATCAACGACGGGCCTATACCGAAGCGGTGGTCGAAACAATTGCAGCTGGGGTCCTGTCCATTGATATGGCTGGACTCGTTACGAGATTTAATCCTTCGGGGGAACGCATTCTTGGGATTAAAGGTGAGGATTTGCGTGGACAACCGGTCTATGAGGCCTTCAAGCACTTTCATCTTTATCTGTTCCAGAAGGCCTATGATCAAATGCTGGTAGAGCAAATAGATAGTTTGTCGATGGAAGGCCAGATGGAGACCCCGAATGGGCGACTCTTGACCTTAGGTCTCAGTATTTCAAGAATGCAAAATGAGGCCGGTCAGGATTTGGGATTTGTCTTTGTCTTTGAAGATCGAACTGATTTTATTAAGGCTCAGAAAACGGCGGCGTGGCAGGAAGTGGCGCAACGGATTGCACACGAAATCAAAAACCCATTGACGCCCATTCAATTGTCGGCGCAACGGTTGCGCAAAAAGTTTTTTGAGAAATCTGCAGATTTTGAAGAGATTTTTGATCAAGCGACCGGGGTGATCATTAATGAAGTGACCAGTTTAAAGGGCATGGTCGATGAGTTTTCGAAATATGCGCGTATGCCGTTACCCCAGATGTCACGCCAATCACTGCACGACATCATTCATAAAGTGATTTCCCTCTATACCAGTGCACATCGTGATGTACAGTTTGTGCTTCAGTTGGATGAGGCGTTACCTGA
>JAOUQB010000303.1 GCA_029879555.1 Nitrospirota bacterium
CGATAGAACCAGGCACATCTTCGATTTTCTGGCCTGCTTGGGTCATGGTGGCACTCTTCACGACCATCACCATAGCTCCATCCGTGTGGCGATTTTTTCAGTATGCCGTCACCACTGATCAATCATCCCAACAGGCTCATCCGTTTCCGTGGTGGGGATGGCTGGCCATTCTGTGGACGGCTTCATCATGGATGTTCGCCTGGACTCGATTCTCGTGGGTTTTTCCGTTTCAACCCCATACCTTTCCCCTACTCTGGTTCGGGTATATTGTGACGCTGAATGCTCTGAGCTACCAACGATCCAGAACCTGCCTGATAGTGAACCGACCTCGATTCACAGGATACCTTTTTCTCCTTAGCGCGGGTTTTTGGTGGACGTTTGAATATCTCAACCAATTTGTGAAGAATTGGCATTACGTGAATGTGCCGGACACATCAGATCTAGCATATATTTTCTTTACGTCTCTGGCTTTTTCCACCGTCCTGCCGGCTGTACTTAGCACGTATGAATGGCTGACGACGTTTCCCCGGCTCACAAAGCCCTTCGAAAACTGGTACCCGCTTCCCTGGCTTGGGCATCGTGGCACTGGCTGGATGGCATTTAGTGTAGGTGCCCTCGGACTGAGCCTGATAGGGCTATGGCCCACCCTTCTTTTCCCTGTCCTCTGGCTTTCCCCGTTGATGCTTCTTCTGGGGATCCAATTTCTCCGAAAGAAACAGACGTGTTTTCACCTTTTAGGGCAGGGCGATTGGCGCCCTGTCATGCTTTCTGCCCTGGCTGCGTTGGTGTGTGGGTTCTGGTGGGAGATTTGGAATGCCTACAGCTTGGTCCATTGGGAATACACCATTCCCTTTGTTCATGCCTTGAAGATCTTTGAAATGCCAGTCTTAGGGTATGCGGGCTATCTGCCCTTTGGTCTGTTATGCCTGGTGATTACAGAGGTAGGCCTGGGATATCGAACGAATCGCCCATGGATAGAGGAATCCCAAACATGGCGAGGTAATGCGCCGTAAAACTGACTCGCTTGGTGGCATCGGCCGCCGCCTCAAACTGTTCAGAAATCACAAAGGGAATCCACGCATTGGTATGAATGCGCACTTGCGGGTAGGCCGTTTTCTCGGATTCTGGCGTCACAAGCGTATAGGGGGCCCCGATTTGTTCGAGCACCTTAGGAATATGCTCTTGCCCCGGTTGAAGCTTCACATAGTAGGGTTGGCTGGACATCATCACGTGCGAATACCAGAACGCCGCATTTTCTAAACAGGCTGCTTGGCTCATCGCATTGGAGCCATACCCCAGGAATACGGCCAGCACCAAAATCCCCAAATATCGCCACATCACTTTATCCTCTTATTAAGACCATCTCCTGAGGAAAACCTCATGCAGCCCCCTACCCATTCACATAACGGTCAATTTTATGAAAACTTAATAGGGGGCGCCGTCAGGAATGATGAGGAACGCTCTTGGAACGTCACAGGTGAAGAAAAATACAAAGGAATATTACGCAGCGGGGAAAATATTAGGTCTTCCGAACTGGATGACGCATAGTCCAAGCCAGGGTGACTAAAAGACCCAGGAGCACAAGAGGGACGGGGAAGGCATTCATCTCATGAGCACGCAGGTGAGTCAACGCCGCGCCAATCATGGTGATGCTCAAAATGACAATTCCATAGTATTGGGTTCTGGGGATAAACAAGCAGATACCACCGCCCACTTCAATAAGCCCGGTCAAATAGAGAAACCAGAGAGGATAGCCCCATTGCGCAAAGTGCTCCACCTGGGAATGACTTCCCAAAAGCTTCGTTCCTCCTGCCATGATAAACATCGCGCCAAGGACAACCCACAGCGCCGTCTTGATAATTTTTTTCATAATCCCGGCCTCCTAACCAATAACGGAGCTTCCTTCTCATTCAGATTCAAGATTGTATCTGGATCGCCTCCCTGACTCTACTCAAGGTAAATATGGAGTATACTCAACTCCTTGCAATTATATGTTCGACGATTTATGTTTCGAGGTCTTGAACCTCCTATAGCGATGAGACGCTGATTGATGCCGAACAACTTCACGATACTTGATGTGCGAGACCGCATTCAGCAGGCTCGGTCCGTGACCGTGTTAACTGGTGCGGGCATTTCGGCTGATAGCGGGGTGCCAACCTTTCGGGGGGCTGAAGGACTGTGGAAGAATTTTCGCCCGGAGGAGCTGGCCTCGCCTGAGGCGTTTGCACGCGACCCCAAGCTGGTCTGGGAATGGTACAATTGGCGACGGGAACTCCTGGCCCCAAAACGACCCAACCTGGCGCATGAAGCCCTCGTCACGCTTGAAAAACTCATTCCAGATTTTTGGATGATGACCCAAAATGTCGATGGCCTCCATGCCGCAGCTGGCTCACAACACCTTTCAGAAATTCATGGTAATATTTGGAAAGTTCGTTGCACGGAATGCCACCAGATTACGGTCAACCATAATGTCCCTTTATCTTTCCCTCCAAGTTGTCTTGATTGCGGAGGATTGCTCAGGCCACATATTGTCTGGTTCGGGGAATCCCTGGCGACTGAAGACCTTGAAGAGAGTTATGCCGCGTTGCAGCGTTGCGAGATCCTGCTCATTATTGGCACATCGGGGGTCGTGTATCCTGCAGCGTCCTTTGCTCCTGTGGCCAAAGATCATGGTGCCTTCGTGATCGAGATGAATATGGAAGCCACACCCAACACCTCCGTCGTGGATGTGTCGTTTCAAGGGCGGGCCAAAGAGTTGGTCCCCCTTCTGCTTGAAGGGCATTCTTCCCTACCATTTTCTTGACTCGCTTTGTGAGGGTTTGTTACGTTTTTTTGTTTAGGGATTCTCAGTACTTATGCTGGAGTAACTCATGCAATTGACCATAAATGGTAAAGTGGAAAACCTAGATGTTTCTACTGTTTTGGATGTCTTGAAAGCTAAGGATATTGATCCGCAACTTGTCGCCATTGAGGTGAACACCCAGATGATTGATCAGGAAAATCTAAGCACGACTTCCTTGAAGGAAGATGACAAGCTAGAATTCTTGTTTTTTATGGGCGGTGGGGCATGAGCGGCCATTTTTTGGCCTGTATCACTGACGGCATTGGCAACACCCCGCTTGTCCGATTGAATCGACTCTCTCCAAGTGGCGGAGCCACAATTTACGGAAAAGCCGAGTTTTATAATCCTGGTGGGAGTGTCAAAGACCGCATTTGTTTGAATATGATTGAGGAGGCCGAGCAGCAGGGCCTCTTGAAACCCGGTTCCACCATCGTGGAACCCACAAGCGGCAACACGGGAATTGGCTTAGCCCTCGTCTCTGCTGTCCGTGGCTATAAACTCATTCTCGTCATGCCCGAAGGGATGAGCCTGGAACGAGCTAGCCTGCTTTCCTCATACGGGGCGCAATTAGTGTTAACCCCGGCACGAGAAGGCATGCGAGGCTCCATTAAGGAAGCCGAAAGCATTTTAGAACAGAACCCAGAATATTTTATGCCGAACCAATTTTCGAATCCGGCGAATCCGGCGATGCACCGAAAAACAACGGCCGTGGAAATTTTGCAGGCCCTCGAAGGCAAGGTCGATGCGTTTGTGGCCGCCGTAGGAACTGGTGGCACGATTACCGGTTGCGGGGAAGTCTTTAAAGAAAAAAACCCCCATGTCAAAATCGTGGCCGTCGAACCATCCGGCTCACCCGTGTTATCCGGTGGTGAAGCCGGTCCGCATAAAATTCAAGGCATCGGGGCTGGCTTTGTCCCCAGCGTTTTGAACCGAAGCTTACTTGATCAAATCATGACGGTCACCGACGATGAGGCGTATCAAACGACAAAACAGCTGGCCAAGAAAGAGGGCCTGTTGGTGGGGATCTCGGCAGGAGCCAATGTGTTCGCCGCTCAAAAAATCGCCGAATCATTAGGGCCAGGGAAAAATGTGGTGACGATCCTGTGTGACACTGGCGAGCGCTATCTCAGCATTGAAAAATACTTCAATATTTAACCGCCACATTTCAAGAATTGACCAGTCATGAGCTTTACTGAA
>JAOUQB010000304.1 GCA_029879555.1 Nitrospirota bacterium
AATATCAACATCTTTGAGACGACTGCAATATTGGCAGCGAGAATTCATGCCGTCACCCAGCGAGAGAGTGATCTCTCGCTAAGACGGTGAAAAAAACTCAATGGAAATTTTACTCGGCTTGTTGGCAGGATTAACAATTTTAGGTATCGTTGTGGCGATCTATGATTGGGTGCGAAGAGGCATGCCCATTGGAAAAAGAAAATAACCTCCATTCTCATTGATCAACCATGTTTTTTATTACCAGCATGCATCTACCACAAAGGAGATCATTATGGACGTTTTCACCTTACTCGTCGCCATCGTCGCCCTCGTCATTGCCATCTTGGCATTCCAACGAACGGGAGGGATTCATGATCTTCGACGACAAATGGATGACCTAAGTAACAAAAGCGAACATGCAGCTAAAGGAGCACGCGATATGACTGCCGATGCACTCGGACGTCTCGAAACCTACATTCGAGGGCAACAACCCCCGTCGTCGAAAGAAGAAGAACCTCCAACGACTCCATTACCCACGAAAGAGGACAAATCATGAAAACATGGGTCATCCCGACAACATTGTTTTGTGTGGGGCTAGGCCTTGGCTTGAGCGGTCCTCTTTTGGCAACCCGGTATATGGAACCGTATCTGCCGGGTTTTTTGAAGAAACCCCTCCATCCGCTAGAAGGCATCGTGACCCACAAACAACGCGACCAAAATCGTCTATTGATGACGGTCACCACCCAAGATGGCACGATCCTGGCGACGTTTCAGAAACAAGTGGCCGAAATTGCCCTACTGGTCGATGAACAAGATTCGATCACATTGGACGTCAAACAATATGAACCCTTCGTAAATGATCCACCAGTTCTCAAAGTGAACAAGCAGGTTCCCCAGGTCCAGGCTCCAAGTCCTATGTCCGCTTCTCCCCAACCCCTTTCAATTGAACGGGAAACTCTCAATGACCCTCCATTGGAGTCGGTACCGTTACCGAGTGAAACACCTTCCCCCGTTGAACCTGCTCCTCCAACCACCAATTGATGGAGACGACGAAGGGAAGAAGAACCAATTCACAAACGATTTATCACAGAGACGATACCATCCCTAGCTTCTGGCAGTGGTCGAATCCTTCTGTACCCAAACACAGCCAAGATGACTCATGGAGAATGCCATCATTCTCTTGTGGCAGTCATTTGAGTTTCACGGCTTGAGGGGGTCATATGGACCTACACATTTTTTAGGAGGGCTGACTCATGGACATCGCATATTGGACAACAATCCTTCAGGAATCGTTTGAGTATAGCTTTAAATTATTTATGAGCTACGTCCCCAAAGGTCTTGGGGCCATCATGCTCTTAGCGCTCGGGATCCTTTTAGGGAAAATTGTTGAAGCGGGAATCAGTCGAATCCTGAATATGGTCGGCGTCGATCGTTTGCTCAGCGGCACGGGGCTCATCTCTCTGCTTCAAAAAACAGGAAGCAAACGGACCATCTCTCAGATTATTGGCCTTTTGAGCTTTTGGCTCGTCTTTCTACTCTTTCTGATTTCTGCCACCGAAGCGTTGAGCCTCGCCCTCTTGTCGGAAACCCTGACCGCTCTCGTACATTATCTTCCGAAAATTGGGATGGCCACTCTTATATTGGTCCTCGGCCTTCTGGCGACCAACTTTGTGCGGGACATCATCTCGGTCGCCTGCGATTCTTCTGGAATCCAGCAAGGCACAATCATCGCTCAAACGGTGTATATCGCCGCGACCCTATTGGTCATCGTCACGGCTATTAATGAACTGGGAATTGATACTTCCCTCTTAAATCAAATTATCGTGCTCGTGATTGCAGGACTGATTGCCGGATCCGCCCTATCTTTTGGCTTCGGATCTCGATCAGCGGTGAGAAATCTCATTGCCGCTCATTATATTCAACCCATTGTCCGGATCGGCGAAAAAATTCAGATTGGCAACTACTCTGGCACAGTCACCGCCGTCACACCCATGGTGGTCGTCCTGACTACCGAGCGAGGACGAGTCGTCATTCCCGCCGCACAATTCACCGAAGTTACTAGCGTGATCGATCCCATAGAGGCCTAACATGAAAAAGTTAGAACAACACCTCAGAACGAGATTCCTGGAAGAACATCCGTTAGAGGCCGCCAGGTATCTTGAGGGTCTTCCTGTTCAGACCACCAGGGAAATCTTACAAACCATGGATCCGGAATGTGTGGCACAAACCCTCGAGTATTTTTTGCCAGGTGCAACTGCAAATATTCTGAAGGAGCTTCCACCAGAAACCAGTGCTGAAATACTCAACCGAGTATCTCCAGGAACTTCAAGGGCAGTTCTGAGACAGTTTGATGCCTCCACACAGGAAGCGCTCCTCAAGCACCTTGCACCACCTACGGCGGCAATCCTTCGCCGCACCATTCCATTGGCAGAACATACAGCCGGAAGCTTGGCCGACCCCCAAGTCCTGACCCTCCCGCCTGACATTACAGTGGAAGAGGCGAGACAACGTATTACGCAGGTCCCCCATCAAGCCATTTATTATCTATATATCATTGACCATAGGAATATCCTTGTTGGAGTTGTGCTCATGAAAGAACTGCTGGTCGCTGATCCAACCAGCACAGTCGCCTCTATTATGAATCAAGACGTCAACGTTATCCCTTCCTCCGCTAATGCCATAGACATCGTGGCGCATCATGCCTGGGGCCGCTTTGACAGCCTCCCGGTCATTGATCAAGACAAAACTTTTATTGGGGCACTCCGACATCGGGCACTCCGACAATTTCTTCAGTCCAAATCATCTGATTATCAACCAGCCTATCTGTCTGGCGCACTTCTGCAATTATGGGAAGCCTATTCGTTGACCGGCATGGTCGTGATGACGACAATGGGAGACCTCCTCACGACTGCTGCGCCTCCCGCACTGGATCGGGAAGAACAGGAAACGACATGACAACCCTCGTACACCCCGAACTTATGCACCAGGCGTTTATTGCCAAATTTCCCGAGGAAGCGGCCCATGTGTTTGAGTCGTATTCTCCACAAGAAGTCATTGACACCCTTGGCGGTCTTCCGCACAAGGACGTGGCCAACATTCTCTCGGCCATGTCTCCATCATTGGCCGCAGATATTCTTGAAAAATTGCCTGAGCGCTTACTGGTGAATGCCATTCCTCATATGGCGCCCACGTTAACGGCCTCCCTTCTCCAACGATTGACCGATGAACACCGCGACAACATTCTCGCTTCCCTCCCTCCACAGATCTCGGCGGACATTGCTCCGTTCATGGAGTATCCGGAAGATTCGGTCGGCATGCTGATGGACGTGAAATTTTTCACCCTCCCTGAAGACACCACCGTCGTTGAGGCCATCCAGCAGGTTCGCACCCACGCACCCAATAACCTGAATGAGATTTATATTCTCGACCGTCAACAAACTCTTGTTGGCGTACTCCCCTTAAAAGATTTATTTTTAGCGCCGTCGCAAAAAACCCTGGAAGCCTTGATGAAGCGAGAATTGCCCACCATTCATCCTCTAGAAAACCAAGAACAGGTTGTGGAGATTTGCAATGAATGGAAGGTGCTCACCATTCCCGTAACCGATCTAGATGGCCGTTTGTTGGGCATCATCAGCAACGAGGACATCATCCAGGTGGAAAAGGAGGAGGCCACCATCAGCATGCAGACGATGGTGGGCGTCAGCAAAGATGAACGAGCCCTCTCACCTCCTTGGTTCGCGATAAAAAAACGCTTGCCCTGGTTACAAATTAATCTCCTGACCGCCTTTCTGGCAGCGTTTGTGGTGGGATTATTTGAAGATACCATTGCACGCTTTACCGCATTAGCCGTCCTGCTCCCTGTGGTAGCAGGCCAATCAGGAAACACCGGGGCCCAAGCCCTTGCAGTGGTCATGCGTGGCTTGGCCCTACGGGATATCCGTCCTTCTCAATGGCTTCGCGTGACACTGAAAGAATCCTATGTCGCCTTAGCGAATGGCGTGGCAGTTGCCGCCACAACCTGTACGGCGGTGTATATCTGGAGCGGATCATGGG
>JAOUQB010000305.1 GCA_029879555.1 Nitrospirota bacterium
CGGAAAACTAGCCGTATGGTCATAGCGAACCTTTGGCATGCTTTCCCCTCTCCTACGACAGGCGCTTTCCGAATAGGCTGGGCTTATCCTTTCCTTACATTCTTGCGCGTTTTCCTTCTCAGAGAATCCCTCTTCAAACCAGTCCGGAGCCCGAAGATTCATTCGGAAACGGTGTTCCTGCCCAAGCTTCCCTCTGTTGGATTCTTGCTATCAAGGGTGTTTCCTGTTTTGCAGGAAATCGCTACAATTCCAGAGAGGTTCACCTAAAACCCGTTATCTCTCTCAACATGTCCATTCTGAAAACCCCATCTTTTCTTCGAGTCTTGCTTGTCAAAATCGTCGGCACGAAACTCGATACGGTCTCGGGGTATTGGAGCCAGATTCGCACCATTTATCACTGCTTCAATCTTATTCGTTTTAATCTTCTTCTCGGGATAATCTGTTCCCTGGCCCTGTATACGGAGCAGGGCCAAGACATTCTCAGAGCCATGGTTGAAGTCGAACCCTGGTATGACCAGGGTCTCCCTAAACTTTCGTTTCTTTTATTTACGGCTTCCTTCGGCTGGACCGCCTGGTACTTTGCTCGGGTCATGTTTCTGTTTCGCTTCCCCAGCGAACCGGAAGCAAACCATTCGCCCGACTCGCACGCGTCTCTTCAAATAGTCAAGAAACATATCGCAAGGTTTTTGGGCCCGGTCCTCTTTGCTCTCATTTCCGGAGCATTGCTTAAAGCGGCCTCGAGTTATGAATCCTGGCTACAAGCCGGTTCATTGCAACTGCTAGCCATGGCAGGACTATTAGTCGGCGGAGCCCTTCTGACTTTTTACGTCGCTTATTGGAAAAATCGTCCCCTGTTTACCGATAGTCTGGGTGCCCTGGCTTATTCCTCCCTGACATCATTCTGGGATCTCCCGCCCATTCCTCGACGATGGTTTGTTGGCGCGGTGGCCGCCAACCTGGTTGCTCTGGTTGTGTTTTCCTTTGAATCAGGAGTGATTGGCCCTTGGATAGGCACTGCAGGAATTTTGATGTTATGGGCCACATCTATGGTGGCGATTGGTGGTGCGTTCGTCTATGTGGGCAACACCTATCGAATACCGATTATTGGTTTTCTCCTGGTTATCGTCATAATGTGTGCGTGGTTCAATGACAACCATCGCGTTCGCCAACTGGCGACAATGCGGCCCTACCAAGAGCAACAGGCAAGTTTAAAACAACTCCCTTCGTCATTATTTGAAGCCATGGTCCACATGGCTAAGGGGATCACCCCCAGGAGCCTCTCCCCGTCGAATGACCCATTGGAGACTTATTTCCTTGCATGGTTTAAGGAATTGCGGCATCACAGACAAAACCCCAACACGCTACCCCATACTCCCATTCCTATCATCCTGATCTCTGCAGAGGGCGGAGGTATTCGGGCGGCCTATTGGACCGCCGCCGTGCTCACGGAATTGGAAGACCGCAGTCGAGCCTTGATTGAGAAGGGTCAACTACCTGCCACCTTTGCCCGCCATGTGTTTTCGATTAGCGGCGTATCCGGGGGAAGTTTGGGAGCCGCTGTGTTTGCCGCCTTAGTCAAAGATCAGAACCGATCTCACGGGGCCCATAACCCCCTCGAGTCCTGTCAGCTTCCCCCTCACCCCTCCCTTCGGCAAACCGCGCAGACCTTTCTGAAGCAGGATTTTCTTTCTCCCACGGTGGGAGTGCTGTTATTTCCTGACATGTTTCAACGCTTTCTCCCCTGGGCCATTCTGGATGATCGAGCCTTGGCCCTGGAACGGTCATGGGAACAAGCCTGGGTGGACTGCGTCGGGTCTAATCGATTTGCTCAGCCATTTGACGATTTGTGGGAAGATCACCACTTTGATGTGCCATTGCTCTTCCTGAACAGCACCGTCGTGGAAACCGGTCAACGCCTTATTATGCATCCCCTCCCCTTTGCTGCCCAACCGGCCCAAGACTCTCCCTTGAACATATCTCCCATCCCCCATCGCCCGTTCCAATATTATTTTAACGACGCGCTGGATGGGCCAGCCGTTTTAGGAGGACGGGTGCCCCTGAGCACGGCTGTGCACATGAGCGCACGATTTACCTATGTCAGCCCGGCTGGCACCATCTTTCGGCAGGATCTTCCCAAGGATTATACGGCTGCCAGTAGTGTTAATCCTCAGGTCATTCGAGTCGTGGACGGCGGCTATTTCGAAAATTCCGGGGCGGTCACTACTGATGAGATTCTCTTAGCCATTGAACGTATTGCCGAACGCCATAACCTTCAGATTCACCCCATCGTCATTCATATCAGCAACGATCCCCTCAAGCCTCGCATTCGGCAAGAGGAACAGTTCACTGGATCCCATGCCTTCCTTCCCGAAATCCTGTCGCCTATCTGGGCACTTCTGAATGTTCGGCCGGCTCGGGGATACCAAGCCCGTGATATGTTGGGAGACCGAGCCACCATCGGCCTGCATCAACACCTGAGAGATAATCAAACAGGCGGGGCTTTCGCCCATTTTCAATTGTGCGAATATCAACACCGATTGCCACTCGGCTGGATGTTGTCGGAGTTCAGCCGCGACGAAATCGACGGGCAACTTCCCTCTTTGAACTTCCAGGAGAACATCCACTCTCGCCAGACACCACCCGGGAATCCCCAAAATCTGGGCAGTGTCTTGCAACGTCTTATGGGGATCCCCAACCCTCAAGTGCCCCACGACGAAGTCTTTGCCAATTACGCCCGTGACTGCGTCGACCCTCACTAGACTTCATCTTTTAAAGGGAGACGTCTTCGGTTTTCTGAAGAAACCCCTACCTATTTTCTCAATTCTGCTAGGGTGAACTATCTCGGAGTGGGTTCTTGAATGTGATATGGACGTTTTCATTTGTGCAGCGAAGTTGTGGCTGTCTATAATCGGACAAGCTATTCCGAGGTCATTGCGAAATGCAATCAACTTCCGAATTGGATGTTCGTTCCAACCGCCTATTGGCAATATGAGAGTCGGTGGAGCGAGAACAACAACGAGGCCTTTCATCTCAATAGCTCTAATGGCAAGGAGGAACATCATGAGTCTGGCCGATCACACGTGCATTCCCTGCCGGGGCGGAATCCCCCCATTGGAATCTTCAAAAATTCAAGAATTACTAGGACAATTGGAAGCAGGATGGACTGTCAACAACCAGGGTCACATTGAACGATTGTATGAATTTCAAAATTTTGCCGACGCGTTGGCCTTTGTGAACCGGGTAGGGAATGTGGCCGAGATCGAAGGCCATCACCCGGACCTCTATTTGGCTTGGGGAAAATGCAAAGTGGAAATTTGGACGCATAAAATTCAGGGGTTGACCGAGAGTGATTTTTTCTTGGCAGCCAAGGCCGACCGGGCCTATGCTCTTCCTCCCTTAAATCCCTAGCCACTCATGGCAACCAGCCCCACCCTTATTCATCCGGTCTCTTCTGGAGTGAAGCAGGTTGAACCTGCTACTCCAGAACTCACCACGGATTTCCGTGAATTCGGAACTCGGGTCGCGCTGGTCACCATGCCGTTTTCCTATTCAAAGTTTCCGTCTATCCAATTGGGCACACTATCGGCGCTCTTAAAATCGCAGGGCATTGGCGTCAAAACCCACCATTTTAATTTGCAGTTTGCGCATAAGATTGGCGTGCCGCTCTATGAGATTTTGTGCGAAAAGCGCGGCCTATTTGGTGAATGGTTATTTTCGGCCTTGCTCTTTCGCGACAATCCAAAACATGCTCAATATCCTCACGTGTTCAAACCTGTCTTTGAAGAGACCGCTCGAGAAGCGGGTTGTTCTATCGGGCACCTCGAGGAGATTGGTCGAACCATTGCGCCACAATTTTTAACATGGGCTCTGACCACAGTGGATTGGGATCAGTACGACGTCGTGGGCTTTACCTCCACCTTTGACCAAAATGTCGCCAGCCTATCTTTGGCGAAATTGATCAAAGATGTGTTTCCAGAGGTGCGGATTGTGTTTGGTGGAGCCAACTTTGATGGGGAAATGGGTC
>JAOUQB010000306.1 GCA_029879555.1 Nitrospirota bacterium
GATGCTTGTGAATTGGTTTGAAGAGCCGGAAGAAGAAAGTGAAGACAATGAGGAAGCCGAATCATCTGAAGATGCTGAGGAGACCGCCAAAATTGATGAGTCAGCAGATTCATCAGATAAAAAAAAATAAAAAATCCACATCCTAGTCAGTTCCTGCTTCCCCAACCCTCAGGTCTTAGAAGCCTACTTCCGACAGTCAGGGGATGGGGACACATCATCTAGAAGCGACCTATCGACCCTTCTCGCCCCGGACCTTCTCCGTGTCTGCCAAACCACAAGGCTTCGTTTTTACGTTTCTCTATCGGCTCAATATTTTGGTGTGCCGACTCATGTATCGAGTGCAGGCTGTTGAAGAAGGGCCTGTCCCGTCTCATGGCCAGGCCCTCATTGTGTGTGATCATACCGCGTTAGGTGATCCTCTAGTTCTGCTAGCCACGGCCGGTCGCCCGGTTCGATTCCTTATGGCCGCCGAGATATATGCGAAGCCCCTAATCCGATGGGCCTTCGAGGCGGTCGGCTGTATTCCCGTTCAACGTGGGCAGCGGGATATCAAAGCCATTCGGGCAATGTTAGATGGGTTGGCGGCACAGGAGGTCATTGGCTTATTTCCCGAGGGGGGATTGGATCGGCATCGATTAGATGAGGGGCATCTAGGTATTGGCTATCTGGCCATCAAGTCTGGAGCCCCAGTTATCCCGGCCTCCATTGTTTGGACCGGCTCCCATTCTGTGACCTCGATGATCAAGACATTGTTTGTGCCAAGCCAGGCCAGCATTCGATATGGCGCGCCTCTACAATTTCATCATGAATCCAAGCCGAGCAAGGAATCCATGCAATCCTGTACAAAAGAAGTCATGAAGCAGATTGAAGGGTTGAGAGAAAGTATCCTCGCGGGTGTCGCCTGAGCCTACCTTGTCTTGTACAGACTTGATAAGGACAGGCTTTCTAATCTCCGTCATACCCGCAGTTGTAGAGCTTGCCCCTGTAGTTTTTGGCAGGGGCGGGCATCCATCTTTCTTTCAAGCCCACCCACAATAAATTCTGAAATGTCGGGGAATACCCCATTGAAGTTTGCCAGGTTTCTGCCCTGAGCTGTTCCGAAGTGCCTAGACAAGTGCTTGATGAACGTTTTTATTCAGTACGCCTCTTAACCACGCAGTAGGCCACGGGAAAAAAGAAACGAGAAAGTTCGCGAAGGCTAGGGTTTGCGGGCCCAGGTACCGTTGGGTTGCATGATGAGTTGGCCTGAAGCGGTTTTCTCGATGGCCTTTTTCCCAGCTAGGGCTTCGACGGCCGAAAGGGCGGTACCATTTTTTTCGGCAATTCCCTTGTACACCTCTCGTCGTTTGTTATTGATGTCCTTCATTAAACTCACAGCATCAGGCGAAGCAGAGGGGTTGGCGAGTCCCAGGTAGCCATCTGGGCGTTCTCCTAGTAAGCCCCGTTGTTTGGCGTCGTCAAGCTCGATACCAAAGGCCATGAAAGGCAGAAAGAAGAGCAACAGACAGGTGACGGTCATGGCAAAGAATTTGGGCTGGTGTTGGAATGTAGTCATCATGGTCCTCGTGTTTTTTAAAAGAGTCCGCTTTTATCGGTAAAGACGTTGTCGAGATCTTTTTCGACTTTCACCCGAATTTCATGGTCGATTTTGACATTCAGGTTGATGGTAATGGGTTTTTCTGGAGCGGCCACTTCCACGCGTGGTGTGCAACTGATTAACGTGATTATCCCTAAGCAGGTTATGAGGGGAACAAGTCGGTGAATTCCCACATGGTTTCGACGTTCTCGAATCATAGATTTCCCTTCTGTGTGGTGAGTGACGTGGTGCATCGGAGTCGTCTAGGGGTGTTCTAATGGTTCCCCTGGTTCTTGGCTTTTGGTTTTTTGGGCTGAGTCATCATCTTTTCAATCTTCTGTTCGAGTTCATTCACCAGGGATAAGCTTTTAATGAGGGCTGGAATATTTTCTTCAATGTTGAGGTTGAAGTGAATGGGCACGCCGTTTCGGAAATCTGGATTTTTCCCTTCTAATGTGGTGGCCAGTTTCAGGATACCATTTTTTTCATAATCGACACCAACCTCTAATTTCGAATAGTGGTAGTTTTCTAAGCTTTTGACGATCAAATCCAGTTGCGGCTGGCTCTTGGCCCATGCGCTGGCAGTTTCTTTGTCCACCTCGAAGTGAAGGGTTCCTCCTGGCGACCGACCCTGTATGGAGCCCTGCTGGACGGTAACCGCGATCCCCGAATCAGTTCTGGAAATAAAGAGCGGCAATGTACCATCAAGTGTGCCGGTTCCTTTCACGGTCTCTTGCTGTTCCAAGCGTAAAACTTCATTGAGGTCCAATCCGCTGACTTGGAGGGGCACTTCATGTGTTTCACCCTGGGGATCGATGGTGACATGGGCGGTTGAGACTGTTCCCCCTAGAAGATGGGTTCGCAGGTTTTTGATAGAAAACGCAGGTATTGAGGCCGGTGGAAAGGGATCTGCGGACAAAAGGAGTGAGGTTTCCGTGGCCGTCACGGCAGATTGAATGTTCTTGATACGAAGTGGGGTCGGAGGGATTTGTAGTGACCCCCCATTCCCAAGAATTTCCACATGCGTCGTGAGCCCTTCAATGATGGTCGGTTTGAAAAAACCGCCAATGCCATTGAGGTCGACAATTCCATGCAAATGGGTGAGTTGAAAAGGGGGGGCATCTTTTTTAAGGCTTTTACGGAAATTCACGTTCACTGAGGCCGAGGCGGTTCCATGGGTCACATCCATATCGGGATTGGGCCATGGCTGAATAAATTGGCTTAAGACGCGCGTTGGAGGTGAAAGCTCCAGAGGTTGTAGGGCCATGGTGAATGTGCCTTCTCCCGTGGGTGCATCATGCCTGATGTGGCCCCCGACCTGAATCGGGTGCTCACGAGTCTGCCCGGTGAACTGCGCGGTGATCGAGGTTGGATTGACTGCATATTGCAGCTGCCAATTGGAAGACGGAATTTTGAAGGCTGCCGTTGGCGGTTGCACTTGTGTGACCGAACTCTCCCCCTTGACCTCCCAAGTTTCGGGTGTGGCAGTCATTGTGAGATCCTGGGTGAGAATCTCTCCCATTTTCCATTCTTGGCCTTGTATGGAAACAGTTGGGAGGACGAGGATTGAGGCCGGGGCGCGCAATGCCCATGTGCGTGGCTCGGTCTGGTAGATCCAGACGAGCCCTTGAGGGAAACGGCCTTCAAGGATTGGGAGGTGCATAGTCTCATTTTTTACATTGGAAAGGTGGAGGAGCGATGTTGGGTTGAGGGCAATCTCAATCTGACTGGCTGCTAAGGATACCGTCCCCTTTGTCTGGAGAGACAACGTTTCAAGGCGAAGGGAGGGAGTGGCTGCTGGTTTGATGTGTGTTGAGAGGCTCACCCTTCCTTTCCCTTCAACGCCACTGGATGGTTTCCAGAGAAGACCTTGGGAGGAAAGACGCACATCCAGTTGTTCCGTGGCATTCTGCATGGCGAGATGAACCTGTCCGGAAGGAACCTGAATGGACGTCAGCTCATTTTGAATAGGAACGACGACCCGAATGGGTTGCTGAATATCCCATTGAACCGAACGAAGATCTTGGTGGGAGAGAAAGGGAAGGAGTACGGCAGGGGTCAGAGAGTCTAGCGCGAGATGGACCTTGCCAGAGGAAGAGGGTTCTACAAGAACGTTGAGGGTTGTCCCTTCTATGAAAAATGTTCCTTGGGCCTCAATCTGAATGTCTTGGCCCAATGGAGGCCATGTCGGCATGTGGGCATCGAGCGTAAATTCCCCCTGAATGGGCCCGAGAGAAGCGCCGGGTTGAGATGGTTGGTTCGGCAAGGTGCCGATCCATGTTCCGGAAAACTTGCCTGTCACCGCTTGATAGTCAGTTGGCAGCGGATATATCGCCGCCAAGGTATGGATAACAGGGTGGAGGTTGAGGGTGGCCTGACCGTGAAGCGCCAGGCCAGACGTCGAGGGTTCGAGTGAGGTGTGTAGGTCAATGACGGGGTCATC
>JAOUQB010000307.1 GCA_029879555.1 Nitrospirota bacterium
ATGCTCATAGGCAATTCGACTGTTGAGAACGAAATACCCTTGCAGTCGATCCTTCTCATTACTTTCATCACTTTGCAAGAATTGTGTGCTGGCATAGAGCCCGCTGAGCGAAAGGCTTAAGCCTTTTATTGGATGGAGCGTCCCTGTCACACCAAGTCGATTTTTGGGTACGAGCGGAAAACTATCTCCCACATCCACCACACGAGTGGAAGAGATGTTAAACCGACTCCGAAATTGAGCCTCCGTATAGGTATAGTTTACGACTCCATCAAACAACTTATTCGGCTTGACCTTGAAGGTCAATTCAAAGCCACGCCGTCTACTTTTTGGGACGTTCCGATTTTGTCCATCCATAGGACTGAAGTCACAGGCAAGACACGTGAAAAATATTTCATCCCGAATGTTTGATTGATACACCGCCAGCGCCACATCGCCCCAACTACTCACTTTTGACTTCAACCCGAATTCATAATTATGCGATCGAACGGGCTGTAAATTTTGGTTGGAACCAAACGTGCCTTGGGCAAACAGCTCATCATTCGTCGGAACGCGAAACCCCTGAGAATAGGAAAAATACACACTCGTCTGGGGCACGAGAAAATAGGTGAGACCGGCGCGTGGAGTGGTTCGGCGAAAGACTTTTCGGCCATCATTGGCTGGCGTCAAGCGATCTCGAAAATCTAATTCCGTACGATCAAATCGAAATCCACCAACCAAAATGATTTTCGAAAAAAGATTCACCGTATCCTGAACAAACATGGCCGTGACTTCCTCTTCCGTTTTCCTTCGGATGTTAAAAGGGCCAAAATCGGATAGGGACAATAATCGATTCCCAAATTCATTCCAGGCGACTTCCCCACCAACTGACAACGTATTCCGAAAAGCCTCGACCTCAAACTCGTGCGCCAACTGAAACACTCCTCCCCACGACTTCGTATCCACCAAATTTTGACTGGTTGAGTTATTGCCCCCAACCGTAAAAGGTTGGCTCACCAAAAACGATTCTTGTTCTAACCGGCGGTAAAAACCATTTCCTGTGAATGTGAACCCGCCAGGGATCACCTGCCGGGCCGTGAGCCTGACAAAGTTATTCTCCCGATCAACGAAATCTCCGGGTGTAAAATTCTTCTTAGGGTCATCCCCTGCTAAATTTCGAGGGAGAGATCCGGCTTGCTCTAAATTATCTTTGACATAGGTATACGAAATCGTCAGATCAGTTCCTTCCACCGGACGATAGCCAACCTTCCCAAACCCTCGCGACAATTTCCCCTCAGAATCATCCCGATAGCCATTTTCCCGCTCTCGACTCAAGGACCCAAAGTAGTCAAATTTCCCAATCGGGCCACTGCTATTGAAGGTATAACGCTGACGCCCAAAACTGCCGAAGGCCGTCTCACCGGTCATCTGTCGTTGTTCGGCTCCTCGTTTGGTCAGAATGTTAATGACGCCCCCCATGGCATTATTCCCATAAATGGCTGAGGAACTTGGAATAATTTCCATTCGCTCGATCGTTTCCAAGGGCAAAAGATCAAAATTCACGAAGCCAAACTCAGGATCATTGACTCGTATACCATCAATAAAGACACTGGTGGACGATACCGGGTTACCATTATAGCCTCGAAAATCAATCGTTTGTTCGAACGCATTGCCGACCTGATTATGCATCACCACCCCAGTGGTTTGCGCCACCGCTTCCTGAACGGTCCTGGCACCCGACTGCTGGATGTCTTCAGCGGTAAGGACCGTTATCTTGGATGGAACCGACAGAATATTTTCTTGAATACTGGATAACCGAGTATCGGTGACCAGAACCTCTGGCAATTGCTGAACGGAAGAGGGGCTCTCCTCGTGCACGTCAATCGTCTCCCCGTAGGCAAGAGTCATCAGGACCAGACACATGAGAACCGTACAAATTGCGGCAAAAATAGTAGAGAAAAACTTTGTGGACATCATCCACCTCCCTTTAGCTCGAAGGGGTTTTATGGAAGAAACAGTCGCTGGGTTTCCTGACTTGCGGATTTTCGTTCCTCTGCGCCTTCCCATCTCTCTCGTGAAGCGAGAGGCGTGAAGCGTAAGGTGAAAGAGTTTCTTCTTCCTTCCCCTCACGTTTTACGCCTCACCCCTTACGGAGTTCGACAGTGGCGATGTGCAGAATCACTCCCCGCTGACAGTGGCGGCACCGTGCTGGATTTTCACCAGCTTCCCCGTCACAACCATTTAAATTCCGCTAAACAATCCCTCCTCCTTTGTAAAATGATGAATAAAAAGAACCCTCACAATACAACAATACATTCAACCTAACAGTAGGACGAGAAAGGCCGGAGACCATCAAAGTGATATTCCCTCACAGCTTGCTAATTTCTTCTAACTTTTAACTTCTCAAATCTCACTATTCTTTATAAGGGCAATGACACGCGCGGCCGTCCAGATTGCGGATGCCGATCAACGAGCACCGAACATCCATAGACTGTTTCGATGACGTCCGGTTTCATCACCGTTTGTGGCGACCCCATGGCCGCCAGGCGGCCATGATTCAACATCAACACTTGATCGCAGTATTGGCTGGCTAAATTCAGGTCATGCGACACCAATACCACGGTCAGGCCTCGTTCTCGATTGAGCCGTTTAATGATACGGGCAATATCGAGCTGATGATGAAGATCCAAAAAAGCCGTCGGTTCATCCAGCAACAGGATCTGTGGTTCCTGCACCAACGCCCTGGCAATGACCGCCCGCTGACGTTCTCCTCCCGACACTTCTGTGACGAGACGATTTCCAAGATGCGCCACATCAAGCTCCTCCATGGCGGTCTGTGCCACGGCCAAATCCTGTGCATCTTCCCAATGCCACCCTCCCCAGCCCTGATGATGCGGGGACCGCCCCATCAGCACCATCTCCGCAATGGTAAAGGGAAACACCTGCAATGTTTCCTGCGGCACGAGTGCCACACGTTTCGCCACGTCCAATTGAGAAAGGCTCGATAACGATTCGCCTAGTATGTCAATCGTGCCTGTCAGAGGGCGCAGCACTCTGGCTAATAATTTCAAGAGGGTACTTTTTCCAGACCCGTTGGGACCGAGAATCCCCAACACTCGCCCAGAAAGGATGAGGCAGGACAGCTCCTTCAAGACCTCCTCAGATTCAGCGTGTTTGCCCCTTGAATAGGAAAAGCTAACATGATCCAGTGCATAGGCCACGTTGGAAGCCATGTGATCATTTACCATCTAGATTACTTCATCCCCAACTGTGTTTGGCGGGTCGTCAATAACCATAAAAAAATTGGCCCACCAACTAATGCGGTAATCACACCCACGGGAAATTCACTGGGACTTAAGGCGGTACGTGCTACGGTATCGGCCAACATCAAGAACATTCCTCCCACTAAACCCGCGACGGGCAGTAACAACCGATGATCGGCCGAGACGACTAACCGCACGGCGTGCGGAATGATAAGTCCCACAAATCCGATGATGCCGCTAAAACTGACGACCGCTCCTGTAAGAAGTGCCGCAGACAGGAACACCATTTTCTTGACCCGTTCCACCTCAACACCCAACGAGCGCGCTGTTTCTTCTCCAAGTGTCAGCAGATTCAGCGACTGCGCATGGATGCCCAATATGACCAAACCTGCTCCCAGATACAGCACCAATATTCCTAATGTTGGCCAGTCCGGACCGGTCAACGTCCCCATCAGCCAGGCATACATTCCAAAGGCCTGATTCGGATCAGCAATGCTGGTGAGGAACATGATGAAGGCCGAAAAAATAGCATTCAACACCACTCCCGCCAGCAAGAGGGTATACACTGAAAAGCCATATTGTGCTGAAGAAATACGATACATAATGATGAGCGACAACAACGCACCGGCAAAGGCGCACACAGGGAGCGTTGACAGACTCCCCACTGAGATCCCAAGACCAAACAGCAAGGCAATCGCCGCTCCAAGCGCAGCCCCACTGGAAATACCTATCACGAACGGATCCGCTAAAGGGTTACGCAACAAGGCCTGTAACGCC
>JAOUQB010000308.1 GCA_029879555.1 Nitrospirota bacterium
TGGATCTGAAACAAGGGGTGTTCCAGCGTCACATACTAAGGCAATAGAACTGCCCTCTTGTAGTCGATGTAAGAGAATCTCCGTTTTTTCCTCTTTATTGAAATCATGGTAGCTGGTGAGGGGAGTGCCAATCTGATAGGAGGCGCAAAGTTTTTGTGTTCGCCTGGTATCCTCGGCCGCAATGATGGCGACCTCTTTCAGAATGCGGATGGCCCGGAATGACATATCTTCCAGGTTGCCAATAGGGGTGCTGACGATATAGAGGATGCCACTCATGAAGAATACTCAGGGTATGCGGTGAAAAAATCCAGCAAACAAGCCTGGCATGGTACTGTCTGCGAGGATGATTGTCTAGAAGAATGGGACGGTCATCGTTTCTGCCAATAAAGGGGGTAACCCATTGATTTTCTTGACCTTCTCCGGACGCAGATCTATACTCGAATGTAGGTGATTTTACCTCGAAGGGAAGACTGTGTGCGATGACTGAAAGCTTGTCCTTTCTGACAATGGGGCTCTATTTTGGAGGCACGCTCCTCTTTCTGGCGTTTCTTCTTCATAGGTCTGAGGTCTTGGTCCGAGTGGCAGTGTTTGTGGCGGCAGCTGGATTTTTTTCGCACACCGCTGCGCTGGGAATGGCCATTGTCTCGACCGCCCAGATTCCGATTCTGACATTTCGGGATGCCATGTCGTTTTTCGCCTGGGGCTTGGTTTTGGTGTTTTTGGTCGTGGGCTTAAAGCGAGGGTTACAGGTCTTGGGGGCTTTTATCTTGCCGCTCGCCTTTCTCTCTTTGGTGTCCGCAACGCTGGCACCGGTAGAAGCCGGGACCATTGCTCCGGTTTTTCAGACGGTGTGGGTTCATGTGACATTGAGCATTCTAGGAACTATTGGATTTGCTATCGCGTTTGTGGCTGGGTTGATGTATTTGATGCAGGAACGCTTACTGAAATCCAAGCAGTTTAACGTGTTAAATTTTAAGCTCCCTCCTTTGGACTTTTTGGATACCTTAAATCAGCGTTCCATACTGTTTGGTTTTCCCCTGATGACCTTGGGAATTTTGACTGGAGCGGTTTCGGCCCAACTCACAATTGGCTCCTACCTGAGTTGGAATCCCGAACAGGTCTGGGCCCTTATTACCTGGGTGTTTTATTTTGGGGTGCTCATGGGAAGGGTGACCGTTGGTTGGCGAGCGAAACGTGCCGCCTATTTGACTATCGTCGGATTTGCAGGGGTTATTTTGACCTTTATTGGGATTTTGATGAAAAGCCCTCAGGCGATTGCCCATTTATGAATATTATCGTGTTAGGACTCAATCACCGGACTGCTCCGGTGGAACTTCGGGAACTCTTGGCGATCCCGGATAGTCGAATGGGCGAAGCGCTGATGCGGCTCAGATCCTATCCTGGTGTGAAGGAAGCCATGTTTCTGGGGACGTGTAATCGTGTGGAGGTCTATGCGGTCGTAGAGAAGGGAGAATGGGGATTTCGGAAGTTGGAAGACTTTTTAGTGGCGATACATTTTTCTCTTTCCTCTGAAGATTTGCTCCCCCATTTGTACCGCTATAGTGATGAAGAGGCCATTGCCCATCTCTTTCGCGTGTCGGCTAGCTTGGATTCCATGGTCGTGGGTGAACCCCAAATTCTGGGTCAAGTGAAGGACGCTTATGAGTTGGCGCTGACCCATCGTTCGTCCGGGGTCATTCTCAACAAGGTTGTCAAAAAAGCGATTTCTGTGGGGAAAAGTGTTCGGACCAATACCCGCATCGGTGAATATGCCGTGTCTGTGAGCTATGCGGCGGTGGAATTGGCCAAAAAAGTTTTTTCCAATCTTCAACAACAGGTGGTATTGTTGGTCGGAGCCGGAGAAATGGGGAAATTGGCTGCTCAACATTTGGTCAATCATGGGGTGAAAGAGGTGTTATTGACGACACGAAATCATCATCGGGCGTTAGCCCTAGCTGAACGATTTCAGGGAAAGGCCGTTCCGTATGACCAACTTCGCACAACGTTGCCAAAAGCGGATATCGTCATTTGTGCGACAGGAGCGCCTCATTTTGTGATCTCCAAGGATGATATTGAAGGAGCCGTCCATCAACGGAGAAATCGGCCAATTTTCTTGATTGATATTACCGTCCCTCGCAATATTGACCCGGCGGTCAAAGACGTAGACAACGCCTTTATTTTTGATATTGATGATCTCAATGCGCATGTTGGACATAACCAAGAGGAACGGTTGAAAGAGGCCTCGACAGCCGAAAAAATGGTTAAAGGGGAAGTTGAGTGCATGGTGGCATGGGTTCGTGGACTTGAGGCCACCCCGACAATTATCGCGCTGAGGAAAAAGGCAGAGGACATCAAAAATACCGAATTAGACAAAGCCTTTCAACGATTAGGCGACCTGACGGAAAAAGATCGTGGTGCGATTGAAGGATTAGCTTCGGCCATCGTGAATAAGTTACTTCATGGTCCGTTGGTAACCTTAAAGACAGAAGCGCAATCGCAAAATGGGTTTGCTTTCATTGAAGCCGCCAGGCGGTTTTTCGAACTGCGAGAACGTGAACTCCATTCACTGGATGTCGAATCGCAAGAGACTGAAGTGGGAGATGAGGCTTCGGAAGAATCCCTTTCGCAGAAAGACCCGTTGTGAGCATGGTCAATCAAGCGCGCTCGACGCTCGTCATCGGAACTCGCGGTAGTCAACTGGCGCTTTGGCAAGCCGAATGGGTCCAAGCGCAGCTGAAGCAGATGGCCCCTCATCTTTCTGTGGAGCTCAAGCGGATTCAGACGAGTGGGGATAAGATTCAAGATGTGCCTCTGGCCAAGGTTGGAGGAAAAGGGTTGTTTGTGAAGGAAATTGAAGAAGCCCTTTTACGAAAAGAGATTGATTTGGCTGTCCATAGCATGAAAGATCTCCCCGCGGACTTGCCGAAGGGCTTATGCATCATTTGTATTCCTGAGCGCGAAGATCCTCGAGATGCCCTCCTGACACGTGACGGGAAAAACTTGGACGCGTTACCTCAGGGCGCGCGAGTGGGCACGAGCAGTTTACGCCGGCAATCGCAACTGTTACATGCTCGCCCAGATCTTCAGATTGAGATGTTACGAGGCAATGTGGACACTCGGCTTCGCAAACTTCAGGAGAACCAGTTTGATGCTATTGTTCTGGCCGCGTCGGGCTTAAGACGTTTAGGCTGGGATGCCCATATCACGGAATGTCTTCCCCTCAGTGTGAGCCTCCCGGCGATTGGACAGGGAGCCTTAGGCATTGAGGGACGGGAAGATGATAGTTTTGTTCGGGACCTCGTGGCGAAACTTGAGCATCAACCAACGCGGGTGACCGTGACGGCCGAACGTGCTCTTTTGAGGCGACTTGAGGGAGGTTGCCAGGTGCCCATAGCCGGTCATGCGGTTCTTCAAGGGGACGGCATCACCTTGGAAGGATTAGTGGCGAGTCTTGATGGCAAACGATATGTGCGCTATGCCTTGGATGGTGCCATGTCTGACGCAGAATCTATTGGGATAAAAGTCGCAGAAGGATTATTAGATCGTGGGGCGCAACCCATTTTGCAGGAAATCTACGGGGCGGCATAACCGGATGGGAATTTCCCAAAAAAGAGCACATGTGTATCTTGTTGGTGCGGGTCCGGGTGATGCGAAATTGTTAACCTTGCGTGGGAAAGAATGCTTGGAATGGGCTGATGTCGTGCTTTACGATCATTTGGCCAATCCCGAGTTATTGAAGCATGCCCCCATGCATGCGGAACGGATATATGTCGGTCGAAAAGGTCGAGGATCCTATCGTGATCAAGCAGAAATCAATGAGTTATTGATGAAGAAGGCGCAGGAAGGCAAATGTGTCGTGCGCCTGAAGGGCGGTGATCCCTTTGTGTTTGGGCGTGGGGGAGAAGAGGCTGAAACGATGGCTGAAGCCGGAATCCCATTTACGGTGGTTCCCGGCGTGACGGCGGCGGTTGCCGTACCGGCGTATGCTGGCATTCCTGTGACGCACCGAACG
>JAOUQB010000309.1 GCA_029879555.1 Nitrospirota bacterium
CGGCGACGACGAATGCGAACCTTCCCACCAGCGCGTGGAACGTGTTCTTCGGCAATGGCGGTGTGTTCTCCCTCGGTAAGGGCATCGTCCGACACGCGTGGTGTGTGCGCGGTGACTAGCGATGTGGATGATTGGGTGATTCGAGTCATTTGATCATTTGGCTTTGGGGGTGCAGGGGGCGAGCGCCCCCTGCTTCGCCCACTTTTTGAGCAGAACCCCAGACCACGGCGCGGTACGACCATCTGTACCATCGTTTCTGTCTCAGTTTTGGTGAAGTGGAAGAACGCCTGACTGAACGAGAAATGCCCGTCGCCCCATCAACCCATTCTTCTATTGGGTTCCGAAAGAGCCTCTTGGGTTCGTGACGGAGCCGCGAAATTGCTTATGAAAAGAGCTGAGAGGGAAGGGTCAGATTGAGATTGAATCTGGATGAATTTGGGGTCATTGCTTGATCTTGCATCATTTTTTCTTTTGAGACTCCACTGGGATCACGTCTGTTGTTCCAAGTTTTGGGTCATATATCGAAGCTTCATTGACGCGTGCCGGGGTTGCGGCCCGGCTACCTGAAATCCTTCCAATTCGCATAGGGCTTGAATCGGTAAATTTCTCCTCTTCGGTGCGCACAGATTCGGGCGACGCCTCTCTTTTCAGCTATACACAAAGATATATATATACTATAATATATATTCATGTGGGTGATCTATGAAAAGCGACCGGTTCTAAAAGTCCTTGATCGGCTTCCTGTCGATGTTGTGTTGAAGTATGAAGCGTGGAAACGGATCATTGAGTTGGAGGGGCCTGTAGGCCTTCGATCGATTAAGGGGTTTCACGATGAAGCGCTCAAGGGGGAGTGGAAAGGCTATCGATCATCGAGATTGGGGAAGAAGTGGCGTGTGATTTACCATATTGCAAAAGCACAACTCGAAGTGTTCGTGGTTGAAGTCATGCCTCACACCTATTAACCCAGGAGAATAAACATGGCTATGAATAAAAAGGATTTTGTGCGGGCTAAGGTCAATCGTAAGATTACGCCCGGTGAGATGCTCCAGACGCTAAGAGAGTTACAGGAATTGACACAAAAAGACCTTTCTGCTGCCACGGGTATTTCGCAATCAAACATTTCGGCGATGGAGAACAATGTGAGCCAAATAGGCCGCGATCGCGCGTTGATCTTGGCGAATGTATTAAAAGTTCATCCAGCCGTGATTCTTTTCCCCGACTTTGATATTGCCCAGGTCGCATAGGCTTTCCTCAGATATAAAATTTCCGCCTTGGGCGCGGCTTCGCCGCGATGCCAACCCTGACTCTTTGGCGGCGACTGTTTGAGTCCTTCGGCATGGCTCTGGACAGGCTCCGCGAGTTTCGCCGCCATGTCATTTGGTGCCGGGGCGAAGTTTCCCCGAAGGGGCCGCGAACGTGCGAATATGGCTTTGGGTCCTTTTGCCAAAACAAAAGAACCTCGGCTGCGGGGACGAAACCCCGCATCTCTCGTATAGCCAAATCATTTCCAGTTCGTGGAATGTGCTCGGAATGCTGGTTCTTGTCGCTCCAAACAGATCGAGAGTTAACGGAAATGCCTATAATAAAAAATTCAACGTAAAGGAAGGAAGTGAAATTTAAGGAGTCAGTTTTTTCGATGGAAGGGGAGGGGCTTGAATTTTAAAACTTCCAAGATTTATTTGATTGTAAATTGCATGGTGCCGATGACGTTAACGCTGTGGAGTTCTTGCCCGGGTGAGCCGTAGTAGATTTTGACCAGATAGTTCCCGAGTTTCCACCCTTCTTTGGGTGGAAATATTTCGAAATACCCGAATCGTTGATTCATGTCCAGTTCGATCACGTCTTTTCCCACTAGCGGGTTTGACTCCACCTTCCCATCTTGCATTTCAAACCAAGCGGCTGCAAATTGGGCTGGAGCATCCAATGGTTGCCCTTCAAATACGATATAAAAAATTTCTGTATCAGCCGGGAACTCAGATACCCCTGGGTCAATAGGTTTGACGTAGGCATCTTCCATGGTCCTCCATCCGGGTCTGCCTTCTGAGGAATCCCAAGGTGTATCACTAAACCCTCGGGCCATCGTGATCCAACTAAAAACGCCTTGCACGCGTTTCCAGTCGACCTGATCAAAAGCCATGTCTTTGGGAGCGTTGTTGTCAGGAGTCTGCGTGGTATTGCCAAAGGGATCACTGGCCCAGCATGGACCACTGAACAGCCCAATAAGGCAAATGGAGTAAATCCATTTTAGATAAGGGGAAGTCTTGAAATCATTCATGGGTCACCTCCGGGTGAGAAGGCCATGAGGGAAACAACCATTTTCTCCTTACACCTTACTCGACAGGAAAAGTGTTGTGCAATGAAGATAAATTGTGGGTTTGGGGAAAAACTCAAAACTTTAGACCAAACTACAATTATGGGGTTGGTGCTGGAACTCGACTCTTTTCTGCTCCTTGGCGTCGTTCTTCCAGCACACCATTGGCAATTTCCTTGATGTGCTGCTCAAGGATGAGTCGCAAATGGCTGCCCGCGCGATAATCTGCGGGCGCCATAAAATGCACACGATCGGCATGATGGGCCAGTTGATAGCATTTTTCAAATGACCGTCGTGAATGGTCGGCGGCGTTATACACAGCCACTGCAAAGCCCCCGTTCTTCTTCATTAAGGTGAAACAGGGAACATCGGTCGGTCCATCGCCCACATACAGCATATGGCGAAACGGGACACGGCGCGCCTCTTCGGGCATATGGTCATTCACATCCTGGTCCATATTGAGCAACCCTTTATTCACGCGGAAGAGGAATTGGGTTTTCTGCGTGTGGCTAATTGTCCGCTTGGGAAAACTAATATGTCCGTCATCTTCATCAAATTCACAGCCAAAAATCGCTTTCACATACTTCGCAATGTGGCTTCCATCCAAAATGGCTTTCAGGCCTGAACTCACCACATAATGCTCGAGCCGAATGCCCAGTTCTTCATATTCCTGGGGACTGAACAAGGCGTTCAGTTCTTCAAAGCATTCGGGAACTCCAGGGAAAAACGTCAGGTCGCCACCCATCTGCTCCAAATCCTTATTAGACAATGATCGGATGGCCTCGACTTCCAGCATGCGCTTCATATAGGCCAGTTCTTGATCGTAACCTTTTTCATTAATGAGGGTGGTGCAACTCGGCCAAAATTCTTTGGGATCTATTCCGGCGTGCCGGAGAATCGTATGATCCTGCATGTAATGGGGGCTCAGCGTATGATCGAAGTCATACACGAGAGCAATGATGTTATGGGGTTGATTCAACATGAGGAAATCGGGATAAAGCGATGAGCAGATGGGCGGTACATAGAATTTGTATTTAGGGCTATGACCATCCCTTGTGGTTCGGGTGAGCCTGGTCTATGAAGGAATGGTTTGGAGAACCTGCTTGGGTTTATGAAATCGATCAGTCTCTCTATTAAGTACACCTACCTTAGAAAATCGCTTTAATCAATTCCTGAATGCTCCGTTGCATGTCAGGATCGTCGGTAATGGGTCGGGTAATGGCAGCATCGCAGGCACGATCTGGTGTCACACCTTGCTGAATTAACGTTCCCGCATAGATGAGAAGTCGGGTGCTGACGCCTTCTTCTAGGCCATGGCTTCGTAGGTTTCGCACTTTTTCTCCGAGTTTGACGAGGCGGGTCGCCATCTCTTTTGAAATCTTGGCTTCGTGCTCGACGATATGAATTTCGGTGTCCTTGGGGGGATAGCCAAACTCAATGGCCATGAAACGTTGTTTCGTGCTTTGCTTCAACTCTTTGAGAACCGACTGATATCCCGGGTTATAGGAAATGACCAACAGAAAATCATCCACGGCCTGAATAACCTGGCCTTTTTTCTCAATGGGTAAAAACCGGCGATCATCGCTTAAGGGATGAATCAACACCGTCGTGTCCTTGCGAGCCTCCACGACTTCATCCAGATACACAATGGCGCCATGTTTGACGCCTAGTGTCAGTGGTCCATCTACCCAGATG
>JAOUQB010000310.1 GCA_029879555.1 Nitrospirota bacterium
GGAAACACAGCTAGCTAGCCGCAATTCAGATTGGCAAGAGTAAGCGTTCTTTCGATTCTTATCTATTTCACACCATAGAGCCCGCGAACCATGGGTGTTCGCCTAGGGTATTAATGACGGAATTTGTCTAGTCATCGGGGTGTTGAAGCGCCCGGCAGGGGCCAAGAACCGTCATGATGATCATCCCCTGGCGGAGATCTGCCTTATTGCGCAAACGAAGTCGACCGGCCCTCCGGCGTTTGGGAGTGGTCGTTGGTCTGAATGTCGATATAGGTTGTTTTGGCTTTGACGGGGAAGTTGTGCTTGTTTCGATTACAAGACGTTCCTGCTGCTCCCCGGCTTCATCTGAAGGAAGAAACAAATCCTTCAGATCACTGAGGGCGATGTTCCGCCGTATTCTCTCATTCAGCCATCGAACGGCAAGCGCGAATAATGCCAGAACAAGAAAGATGGTGAAAGAGACAAATGTTTCGATGCTCATCATGACCTCACTATTTCGAAGATTCCGGAGGTTCCTCTTCAGTGCTGGCAATGGAATCACGCATGGCCGTGTCTGCTTGGACGTTTTTCATGCGATAATAGTCCATGATCCCCAAATTGCCTTGTCGAAAGGCTTCCGCCATCGCGCGAGGAACTTCGGCTTCGGCTTCAACCACACGGGCGCGCATTTCCTGTTCCAACGCCACGGCCATGGCGCGTCGTTCCTCAGCCTTGGCCTGGGCAATCTGTTTATCCGCATTGGCCTGATCGATTTGCAGCTTTGCCCCGATGTTTGATCCGACATCCACATCGGCAATATCAATGGACAAAATTTCAAAGGCTGTTCCGGCATCCAATCCCCGTCCTAGAATATTCTTCGAAATATGGTCAGGATTTTCCAGGACATCCTTGTGAGTAGCTGAGGATCCAATCGTGCTGACCATGCCTTCTCCCACCCTGGCAATCACTGTTTCTTCGCCTGCTCCGCCGACTAAGCGGTCAATATTGGCGCGAACCGTGACCCGCGAGACGGCGATGAGCTGAATGCCATCTTTGGCTACGGCGGTGATGCGAGGCGTTTCGATGACTTTGGGAATGACCGACATTTTTACCGCTTCCAACACATCCCGGCCCGCCAAGTCTATGGCGGCGGCACGTTTGAAGGTCATAGGAATATTGGCTTTGTCCGCAGAAATCATGGCATTGACGACTTTCACCACATCGCCACCGGCTAAAAAATGAGCTTCGAGATCGTCAACCGGGATCGTCAGGCCCGCTTTGGCAGCGCTAATCCTGGCTGTGATGATGGTCCCTGGCGGCACACGGCGTAATCGCATCCCAACAAGGGTGAATAGTCCGACATAGGCATTCGAGGCCCAGGCGGCGATCCAAAGTGGAAGAGGGATGACATAGAGAAAACCAAACAGGAAAACTAAAACTGCAGCAAGAAGGCCAAGAGAACCAAACGCTTGGGTTTCTACTTCCATGAGGAATGACCTCCTTCGATGGGTTTGGACACTACTCGAACAACAATTCGGTTTCCGTCGACTCGAACGACTTCAACAGGCTGACCTGCATTGATGAAATCTCCATCAGATACGACGTCCAGGCGGTCTCCATTCAGATGAGCAATGCCGGAAGGGTGGAGATCGGTCGCAGCCGTGCCACGTTTGCCAAGCCACTGTTGATCTCCCTCAGGACTAGAGGCATACCCGTCTTTGGAAAGCAAGGAAGTTTTGAGCAGCAGTCGTTTTCCGAAGGGCAACCGTTGAAAATATCGTAACAGAAAAAGGGCCACCAGAATGGCGACCAGGATGGATAGGGAGACTTGTCCCATTGCCGATAGCCAAGAGTCCCATGTCGCCCCACTTCCGATAAGGCTCAACCCGAGTCCTCCCAAAAGGGCTACAATCCCTAAGATTCCTGCAATTCCAAAGCCCGGAATGAAGAAGATTTCCATGGCCACCAGGATAAGCCCTAAACACACTAACAGGAATTCTTCTAATCCGGCCAATCGGACGAGGGTGTGTCCCCAGAAAAACAGCCCCAAGCTGACAAGTCCCATTACCCCTGGCAATCCAAATCCGGGAACCCGGATTTCGACGATGATCCCCATAATTCCCAGGGTCATCAATAAGGAGCTCACGACAGGGTGGGTGAGAAATCGCACTAAGGATTCCGCCCAGGTCTCTTCCATATGACGAACCTCCGCATTCGGAAGATTCAGCCACAATAGAACTTCCTCCAGGGAATTTGCTTGAACGTCGGCCACGTGGGCATCTAAGGCTTCCTTAGTGGTTAGAGTCAGCAACTTCTCTTTTTCACTAAGGCCGGGGATTTCAACGTTAGAATCAACCATGGCTTCGGCTATTAGGGGAGGGCGGTTTCGGCTTTCGGCGGTAGCACGGAATTCTTTGCGCATGTACGACACGGTTTTTTCTTCGACGGGTTGGGCTGGGGTTCCAGGAAGACCAATTTGAACTGGTGTTGCGGCACCGATCGTGCCGCCGTCGGCCATCACGATCTTTTCAGTAGCTAGGCTGATGAGCGCGCCGGCCGAGATCGCTCGTTTGTTGATGAAGGCGACCGTCAAAACCTTGGACTCTAAGAGTGCATCACGAATAAGCACTGCGGCATCGACGCGCCCACCAAAGGTATTAATGTCTAGAACGATTGCGCTGGCTTTTTCCGTTGCGGCCTCCTCTAACACTCGCTGCACAAACGGCGCGAGACCCAAATCGATGACCCCTTCGATGGGCATCACGAACACAATGGGCTTTTGACTCTGACTAAGCAAAGATTCGTTCGCGAAGAGGACTACCGGTAGACATAGCAAGCCCATCACCAGAAATTTTGCAAAAGCTTTTGGTTGCGCCATGGTTGAGGATTCTCCTCTTTCTCCTTTTCCGGTGAGTGACACCTTTGTTACCCGGGCGTACTCTCCCTTGTAGGAACAGGAGAAATGATCATTTCTTTCATGAGCAACTGCGTGGCTTCACGTGCTTGTTGAATGATCCGCGTTGCATCAGCATGCAGTTGCGTTTCCGGTGTCTGCACTTTGGCGAGCCCTTGGGCTTGCGCTTGTAACGCCGTGGCGACTGCCACGTTCGGGTAGACTTCCCATTGGTCCATGGTTGGAAGCAGGTAGTCTTCATGGATTCCCTGCTTCACGGCATAGCCAGCCAATTCGTGCGCGGCGGCAATGGCCATTTCATCTGTGATTGTCGTGGCTCGAACATCTAAAGCCCCACGAAAAATTCCGGGAAAGACCAGGGAGTTGTTCACCTGGTTTGGGAAGTCACCGCGTCCCGTCGCCACAATCTTCGCACCGGCTTCCTTGGCTTCCCATGGCCAAATTTCCGGGGTGGGGTTCGCACAGGCAAAGACCACCGCGTTGTTCGCCATCGTTGCAATCCATTCGCCTTTCAGAAGGTTGCCCCCTGCAAAGGCAATGCAGACGTCGGCCCCGTTCAAGGCGTCGGCAATCGTCCCTTGTATTCCATCTATATTGGTATCGAGACAGACCTTCCACTTCTCGGCGTATTCTTCTTGCCGGGCTTCAAGGTCTTGGCGATGGCGATGCAGCGTCCCTTGCCGGTCACACGCGATAACTCTTGCCGGATCAATGCCGCTGGTTTTGAGTAGGCGATAGGCGGCCACATTCGCCGCTCCCATTCCGATCATGGCAATGCGAATGGTGGAGATGTCTTTTTGGACAAGTCGGAGGGCATTGAGTAATCCTGCTAACAACGCAGTGCCTGATCCTTGTTGATCATCATGCCACACCGGAATTCCCATTTCTCGCCGGAGTTGGTCAAGAATGCGGAAGCACTTCGGCTGCGAAATATCTTCGAGATTGATCCCGCCAAAGGTTGGTTCGAGAAATTTGACGGTTCGAATAAATTCGTCTGGATTTTTGGTGCCGAGGCAAAGGGGGATGGCATCCACTCCACCCAGATATTTGAAGAGAAGCGCCTTACCTTCCATGACGGGAAGACCTGCTTCCGGTCCGATATCACCGAGGCC
>JAOUQB010000311.1 GCA_029879555.1 Nitrospirota bacterium
CCAGGACGCCCCACCATCACTCGTCATTAAAATCGTGCCAAGCGCGCCAACTGCCCAACCTTGCTTCTCATCCAAAAAGTACACGCCAAATAAATCGGCAATCAGCCCGCTGACTTGATCATTCCAAGTCTCGCCGCCATCCTTGGTGACTAAAATTACTCCGCGAGCCCCAACAATCCAACCTTGTTGCGGGGTCAGAAAATACGCCCCATAGAGCATACTATTCGTCCCGCTGATCTGAGGCACCCATTTGGCGCCACCGTCGTCCGTATGAAGCAGCGTGCCATTTTGACCAAGGATCCAGCCATGTTGCGCATCGGCAAAGGCTACTGCCGTCAATAACATATTGGTTTGTCGCGGGGATTTTTTCCAGGTAGCCCCGCCATTCTCAGTGTGCAGCATCGTACCACCGGCTCCGACGATCCACCCATGTTGCGCATCCTGAAAATCAACATCCAGCAACGTCCCCGAGATGGGACTCTCTTGAAGGGTCATCGTCAACGGCGACAATTCTTGCGCCCATCCCCAAAGGGGCAAGGCAGCAAGACATGCAGCGAAAAAAACAGCGAATGCGCCAGACCTCTGTACCACGTGAATCAACATATCTTGGTTAGTCCTATCATTTTCAAGAATTCAATGAACAAACTAAAAGGGACAATCCGAAAAAACCGACAACGAGTCAGACCTACTGAGCCCGGCCCTTCTCATTCCAATAATCCGTATCAGGAAGCCCACGCGCGAGCATTTTAAACGGCCCACCCACGATGGTGATCCATTGCTTATTCGTACAACAATCTCCCGTGGGCAACATATCCCAGGACCCGCGTTTCACAAGGAGCGTCCCTTCCATCAAATCGGTCTCAAACCCTTCCGGACTGCCAATCCCAAACGCTTGACGTCGAGGAATGCGGGCTTGAATTTCCGTGTCACTCCACGAGACCACCTGAACCGCTAATCCATTGATCAGGACTTCCGTCCGGGAAACATCCTCGCCCAAGCGATAGTTCTGCCAGGAATGGGCTTGCTGGTTCAGGGATAACCGGGTCGCCTCAGAGATCTTTAAAAATTCACCAAAGCCCGAACCCTTAATCGTGACAATTTCATCGAGCCCGCCTTCTTTTGGCGAGTAGTCATGAATTTCTGGTCGAACGACCGTAAAGTCACCCGCGACATACTTCACCACTTCTTTGCGCTCACAACAGGTGCCATCGGCCTTGGGGATA
Organism: Nitrospirota bacterium; assembly: GCA_029879555.1. Taxonomy (GTDB): domain Bacteria; phylum Nitrospirota; class Nitrospiria; order Nitrospirales; family UBA8639; genus Nitrospira_E. The sequence continues at coordinate 1,224 of JAOUQB010000311.1, forward strand.
CCCCCGCCCCGCTTGACCACCACCTGCCCACTTTTCGCGCTAAAGGGCACCCACACATCAATCTGATCATCTAACCAACGATGAACGACCGCAGGCACCCCGCCAATCTCCACGCCATTATTGCCCGATTGAAAATCAAAGGCATAAGCCGTATCGCCACCCTCAGAATGAATACCAAAATGTTTCCCTTTAATAATAATCAACGTCCCAATGGGGCCTTTTGGAGGAAAATATTCAGTCACTTCAGTGCTCACCACGTCAAAATTCCCAATTGTCCGATCTTGTCCATCACGATGTAATACCAACGGGCCCGGCTCGGCATTCAAAGGGACATGAACCACAATCGTGCGATCCGTCCATTGGGCGATGACAGCGGGCTTCCCGCCAAAAGACACTCGCCCGTCTTTAGGAGCCGTGGTCCCAAAACTTTGACCCGACAGCACCACTTTACTCCCAACGGGACCCAGTTGTGGATCATAGGCAATAACGGGAATCACCGTCAGCGGCATCGTATTACTCACCACATAGTCAACCGGCGCACAACAGGAACCATCAGGTAACGGATCACTTGAAGCCAACCGCACCTCCACATCGCCCGTCTTCGCATTCGCCGGAATCTGCACTTCAATCTTATTGGGCCGCCACCGTCGCACTTCAGCCCGAATGCCATTCACTAACACTTGATTCACGCCAAACATCGTATTGGGATCGCGTGAGCCGGCCGTATTCCCAAAATTTTCCCCTTCAACCGTCACCAACGATCCTGCCTCAACCGTTGAAGGACTCACCTTCGTAATCTTGACGGCCTGGAGCGTAAAGGTTCCGGCTTCTTTCTTCGTGCCACCATTCATCACCATCACCGGTCCGGACGTGGCTTTCAACGGTACCTTCACGAGAATAAAATCGGGCTCCCACGATTGAATAAGGGCCGACACCCCTTGAAACTCCACCCGGTTATCTTGCGTATTCTTAAAATCGCCAAACCCTTCTCCACTAATCGTCACCGTCGTCCCGGGGGGACCCTCAGCCGGAAAAATATCTGCCTGGGCCACCATCCCCCAGCTCATCGCCAAGAACGCAAAGCCACTAACCATTGGAAGGCGAAAGATTTGTTTCATAGTACGTACAACCTTATGATTTTAAAAGAAAATGAAATGGATGAATCTGTTTTCTGTAAACCCTGCACCTAGTGGACCAACTTATTCTGGCGGGTACCAACAAACGAGGTGGGACCAAACAGTAAAGGTGGACAATGGACTATATCAAGCGCTCTTTTTGGCCGTCAATTTACACCCACCATCAGCCCTGCAGAAGCAAAAAACCCGTCAAAATTGCCACAGAATTTGCGAAGGCACCTCCTCCATGATTATGGGGTAATACCGAAAAGTCCCTTCTTGATTTCACAGAATTATGGTACGGTCATCACTTAGGAATCCATTTGAAAGCTCCACCATGATTTCATCTGAAACAATCTCTCAAGCCGTACGTACGTTAGCCAAGGAAGCCCAGCCCTGCAAAATCATTCTCTTTGGGTCGTATGCACGAGGAGAAGCCACCCCAGATTCAGATGTGGACTTGCTCGTCATTGAACCCGAAATCTTGCACAAACGAGATGAAATGGTCCGCCTCCGGAAAGTGCTCCGTCCAATGCGTATTCCTGTTGATGTCGTCGTCGCATCAAAACAAGAAATAGATGATTGGGGCCATCTACCCGGTACCATCTATTACTGGGCCCTCAAAGAGGGAAAAACCTTACATGAAACAACCCCATGATCTAGCCCAACGTTATCTGTTGATCGCAGATCGCGATATCAACACGATGACATTGCTCGCAAAAATAGCGGAGAGCGATGATGAAGCCATTGGGTTTCATGCACAACAAGCTGTGGAGAAATGTTTAAAAGCCGTTCTATCATTGCATCAAATTCCTTTTCGTAAAACACATGATCTGGGTGAGTTAATGGATTTATTGAGCGATGCAGGAAAACCCACGCCACCTGAAACCAATGAGATAGAGTTTCTCAATCCATTCGCCGTCACGTTTCGCTATGATTTAATTGATCTCGAAACCTTTGATCGCAACCACGCCACAGCTCTAGTCGTAAAAGTTCGCCATTGGGTCGCCACGCAAATACCATAATCCCCACTTGGCCTGAGCACCATCACGGGCCAACTCAGCAGTAAACAAGAATCAGAAGAAAGCCAGCGGACCTTCCGCTTCATGGTTCTTAGGATCCTCTCTACTTCTTCATCCCCAACATCCCTCATTGGAGATCCATCTTTTTTTTCACGACATACCCGCCGATGGGTAACCGCATTCTATTGTTTCATTCCGTCATCCCCGACATTTGTCATCGGGGATTCATCCTATTTCAGGATTAAAATTTCTATGGGGGATTTCGCCCCCAAACGAGGAGGCTCCTTCGACTTGGCCCAGTACGGGCCTGGTGTTTCGGCAAAAGGACCCAAAACCATTGGCACCACGTCTGGCCACATTTCATGGATCAGACTCCTACCTGAGAAGCGCGGACAAACTCGAAGAAGCCGTTCTGAAATATGCTGAAGGGCGCAAAGCAGACCCGCATCACGATACGAGCGACCACCACGGAGGCCAATCAGCGGGGGGTCAGGGAAATCAACGTTTAGGGTGAATGAGGCGCCAGGGAACAAAAAGCTCGACTCTGTCTGCTCTTACTTGAGACAATTACAACAGAGGAGGGAAAATGCCCCAAATTATACACTCACCTAAAATTAGGCTGACCATGCGGATAACAAT
>JAOUQB010000312.1 GCA_029879555.1 Nitrospirota bacterium
TCAGCCCTGAGGACACATGTTGACGTTTGGCTTCTGCTCGAAATTGGCTCACATGATCCAGGGTGAGCTTTCCCTGCTTCAGGGATTTGGCCCGATCGGCGGCGGTCTGCCCTGCGCGCTTCCCAAACACCATTAAATCCAAGAGGGAATTCCCCATCAGCCGATTCCGCCCATGCAACCCACCGGATGCCTCCCCGGCGACAAATAAATTGGGAGCTGGTGTTTCGCCCTGCACATCAATTTTGACTCCGCCGTTTTGGTAATGCAGCGTCGGATATATCAACACCGGATCTTTACGAATATCCACTTGATATCGCTCATATTGCCGGACCATCGCCGGAAAATGTTTATCCAACGTACCTGGCCCATGGGCCACGTCCAATAAGGGCGTATCCAACCAGACGCCTACCCGCCCGGCCGCTGTTCTGACGCCACGCCCCTCTTCGCATTCCTTGATGATGGACGATGAGACGACATCGCGCGTATCCAACTCGTTCACAAAACGTTCGCCTTTGGCGTTGACCAAATGTCCACCTTCCGAACGAATACCTTCTGTCACCAACGCGCCAACCAATTGTTCGGGATACACACCACCGGAGGGATGATATTGGAAGGTATCGATTTGCACGAGCGGCACGCCCATACGATAGGCCAACACCAACGCATCCCCGGTCGCCCCGTAATGATTACTTGTGGGAAATCCTTGAATATGGAGTCGGCCAATTCCCCCAGTGGCCAGAATGACCGTTTTCGCTGCCACAACCACATATCGCTTATTATCTAAATCTTGTAAGACCGCCCCAGTACAGGTACCCGTCCCATCACTCAGAAGTTCTACTACCGCGCCAAATTCTAAGAGCGGAATTTTTTGATTGAGGACTTCGTCTTTCAAGACTCGCATGATTTCGAGACCGGTATAATCCGAACACGTCAGCAATCGGGCTTTAGAACTGCCTCCGCCTTTTTTGACATGTAAATTGCCATCGGCCTGACGATCGAACAACACGCCCAATTCCAACAACCATTGCCCAATGGATGGCCCTTCTTCAACCATGGCCTTTAAAAGGTCATGGTCATTTTTCATATGCCCGCCTTTAAGCGTATCCAGGAAATGTTGGACAGGGGAATCATCTGGCGCGACGGCAATTTGCATTCCGCCTTGCGCCATCACCGAATTAGAATCGCCCAATCGAAGCTTAGTCGCCAACAAGACTTTCGCACCAGACGCATGGGCATGAAGCGCCGCAGCACACCCGGCACCACCACCCCCAACAACCAACACATCAACTGAATATTCAGGAGTCAAATCAAAGTCAGGAGGAATAGGGCTATCCGCTTCTAACAGGGTCGCGACTTCCGTCACCGTTAAGTCGCCAGCATTGGGTCCAAATTTGATAGGTCGGTAGGCATGTGCCCGATGATCTGGATGATATTTTTTAATAAGACCATCGCGTTCTGCAGGAGAGAGCTTGGGAAAATCGATGGCTCGACGAGCGTCACGAGTTTGATGTACGAGATTGTGTTGCGCAACGATGTCCATGGAACGAAATGGAACCCCTCTTACAATAACGTTTTACGAAAATCTTGGTAATGTATATCGCCCATGGATCTCTCCCCCCACCGCGCTTCCCCTTACAAAATGGAGGAACCAAAAAAATCGTTACTTGATTGAGGCAGTGGTGTTTTGCAACTCTTCATCGGATAATTGCAGAATTCGATCCCAGTCTTCTTGATAATCCCCGTCGGCAATCTTTTTAATTCGTGTGGCCAAGCCTTCAGGTTTTTCCGTGAAATGCACACCCTGGGCACGACTCGCATACACCGCGACCAAATTTGGCGCAATATCGGCGATACATACAGGAGCACACATCCCACACATCACACAGTCCATAAACATGTCGGACACGGCTTTGAAATCGCCAAATACCGCTTTCCACACACCTTCCCGGACATCGATTTTTTGCGGACAGGCCTCGGTGCAGGCATTGCAGTTTCGGCACAGCGGCGCTTCAGGATACAGCTCGAATAAATCCTGTTTGGGATCTTTAAGTTCGGGAAGGTGATAGATGGCTTTTCTGGCCGGGAACGCCGGCATAAATGAAAAGGACATACCATCTTCCACGGCCATGGAACAGGCTAAACAGGTTTTGACTTTGGGGTCATTTTTGGTGCGGTAATAGGTCGCACAAGCGCCGCAAAATCCACCCAAACATCCCGCTCCACGCAACACGTCTTTGCCGGCATACCACATCGCTTTCATCAACGTCACGCCGGCCGGAACCTGGAACGGCTTTCCTTCGATTTCCACCGTCACCATTTGTGGGGTGATTTCGCTGGCTTGCTCAGTAAATTGCTCAGGTTTTTTCGGGCTATTTTCCATAAGGTGTTTACTTCAACACATTTTCTTTTGATCTTTGTTTAGACAATGAATTCTATTTTCCAACCTTCGCGGTCCTCAATGTCCTCCCCTTTGTAAGGGGAGGATTAAGGTGGGGTAGAGTTCCCAAAATATTGATCATGGGCATTATGTAACCCAGATTACAACTTGACGACTCTACCTCCCCTAGCCCCTCCTTACAAAGGAGGGGAATTTAGGAATCTCAGCAGGCGATGTTTAATTTAACGCGTTGAGCGCGGAGCCTGCTCTGAACCACGCGATTTGGGGTTCGGTCATACTATGATTCCCTTGAATCGTGACCTCTTTCCCACCTTTTTTATGAATCGTAATGGAGACGGGCTTTCCTGGAGCCAAATCCTTTAACCCGGTGACACTCACCTGATCCTCTTGTTCGATTTGATCATAGTCTGCCGGATTCGCAAAGGTCATTGGAAGAATGCCTTGCTTCTTCAAATTGGTCTCATGGATTCTAGCAAAACTTTTGACCAACACCGCCAACACTCCAAGAAATCTTGGACTCATGGCAGCATGTTCTCGACTACTACCTTCACCGTAGTTTTCATCACCGACGACAAAGGACCCAATGCCTTTGGCTTTATAATCCCGAGCAATGGCGGCAGGTGTCAGATCTTTTTCGCCAGTAATCACATTATTGGCCTTTCCGGCTTCACCGGCAAAGGCATTATTAGCACCTAAAAACATATTGTCGCTAATCTTATCGAGATGCCCACGAAACTTCAGCCAAGGACCGGCTGGAGAAATGTGGTCCGTGGTGGTCTTGCCTTTGGTTTTAAGAAGAATGGGAAGCTTCGCAAAGTCTTGCCCATTCCATTTCGGAAAGGGTTGAAGTAATTGCAGCCGTTCGCTGGTTGGTGGAAGGTCAACTTCCAGGCCCTCGCCATTTTCTGCAGGGGCCACAAACCCTTCTTCCCCCTTGGCGAAGCCCAAGCTCGGTAATTCATCACCTTGCGGCGCTTCTAATTTGATTTCTTTCCCATCTGCAGTCTTGATCGTATCATTGAGAGGATCAAAGCCCAAATCTCCTGAAAGGGCATAGGCAGTGACCAATTCTGGACTCGCCAAAAAGGATAAGGTCTCAGCGATGCCATCGTTGCGGCCAGGAAAGTTACGATTAAACGTACTGACGATAGAATCGGCTTTGCCTTTCACTCCATCGGCCCGCTTCCATTGTCCAATACAGGGGCCACAGGCATTCGCCAACACCGTTGCGCCTAAATCTTCAAACGTCTTCATGAATCCATCGCGCTTCATGGTTGCAAATATTCGTTCAGAGCCCGGGGAAACCAAAAATGCCGTCTTGGCCTTGAGCCCCGCCTTTAACCCTTGTTGTGCAATATGCGCGGAGCGACCAATATCTTCATAGGAAGAATTCGTGCAACTACCTAACAACGTGGCCTTTAATTGGACGGGATAGCCCTTCTCCTTCGCTTCCGCCGCCAGCTTGGAGATCGGACGCGCTAAATCAGGAGTATGCGGCCCGACCACATGGGGTTCAATCGTAGACAGATCAATCTCGACAATCTCATCATAATACTTCTCGGGCGATTGATAGATTTCAGGATCAGCC
>JAOUQB010000313.1 GCA_029879555.1 Nitrospirota bacterium
GATAAAGCCGTTAAGGAGTGCAATGATGTCCAACCAGGCGTTCATGGCTTCTTATGGCCGGTCGCCTTGAACGCCTGGTTGGACATCATTGCACTCCTTAACGGCTTTATCCCACCTAGCTTCAAGAAGAACATACCCTTTGTAATAGGTAGACGTTGACCCATGCTCGACGTCCTCGACGTCAAGAACAACAAATGTGTTCCCTTGCCCGTTTGAGATCTGGAGCGTAAACCCACCTGTAGTTGGCCGGACATTTACAGGGTTTGTGATTCTGTAAGCGCTCTCCCACGCAGTTGCAACACATGCCGTTATCTCCTTCGCGCTCTTAGCACTTGAGTACGAAGCAACAGCCCCCTTGTCTCGTGCATCCTGCGGAGTCGCACATGAGGCCAACAGAGAGAGCAACGAAATACCATACAGAATGTTAAGGCGAGCTTTCAAATTTGTATCGGTTTCATGATACCCAACAATGCTTAGGCGGATCCGCATAAGAGCCGGATCTGCCCAATTCTGTCCGTATAACACGCCATCCAAATTTGGGAATAAAACGATATGATCGTTGCCATTTGAATGAGTTCATCCAGGTCGCATCCGGTAGCATCTTCTTCCGTCAAGTGTACTCTCGAAACGCTGTGCCACACCATACGGCCTGTCTCGATGCGACGGGTTCTTGTCCAATGTTGGAAATAAGTCAAGGATCCAGGGCTTCATTCATACGATTCTGGGGTTCTTTGTCCGCCTCCTGGAAGTCATTTTTATCTCCACTGCTTCGACGCCTGCCGTCTGGCCCAAAGGAGGGACGCTCTTCTCAGTTGGCGGGCCTTGTTTGAGCCAGGCGAGTTGGTCCGCCTTCCGAAGACTGGCGTCCGTTCGCTCCCATGAGGCCAGACGGGGCGTCGGTGGTTTTGGGCCCTTTTGCCGAAACAAAAGGGCCTCGCCTGCCGGGGCGAAACCCGGCAACACAGAACATTAGGTTGGCACGAGAATGGGGAACGCGCGCGCGATCCCTTACCTGCCCACACGTTTTACTGCCAAACTCAGGAAAAATTTCAGGAAAGATTTCGCTAGACTCTGGCTAATCTACCTGGGCACAGATCCTTCGCCGTTGCCTGCCCTGAGCCCTTCGGCCTAACTCAAGATAAACTCCGTCGAAGGGGCACAGGATGGCCGCCTCTTGATGACTCACTCTTTCTTATTTTCCAAACCGGCCTCCGTCGTTTGTTTTTATTCCGGCATTAGTCATGTAATTTTTCCGGCCAATAGACTTCCGCTGAACTTCTCCCCCCCAAATTACTTGTATGGGCATGTACATTGCGATTCGTGTAGAATTGAGATAAACGCTGAAAGGAGGGTGAATCATGAGTGAACTTGAACAGCTTGAGCAACAGGTCCTGAATCTTCCGCCCCAGGACCTGGCTCAGTTTCGGGAGTGGTTCCTTGAGTTCGATGCGCGCGCCTGGGATCGTCAGATTGAAGCCGATCTCAAGGAAGGAAAGCTCGACGGGCTTATCGCAGAAGCCCGCGCTGAATCAAAAGACGGGAAAGCGCGGGAGCTTTGAGACATTATGCTTCGTCAAAGTTTTGGGCTTTGTATCAGGAACTTCAACCAAATATCCGCGACCTTGCCGACAAGAACTTCCAACTTCTGAAAAGCAATCCACAGCATCCTTCTCTTCACTTCAAACGCATTGATGAGTTGTGGTCAGTGCGAGTTGGAGCGCATTACAGGGCACTGGGAATTGACGTCGAGGGTGGCGTCCAGTGGATCTGGATCGGTACCCATGCCGAGTACGACAACATCATTTCCTAACCTTTCGCTCCACACTTAGGATTCTCAGGATAGTCCATGGCTGATTGTTGCAATGGCAAAGCATGTGAGATTGAGGCGCTTCGTGATCGCCAACGCTCAGTGCTGAAGATCGTGCTGGGTATTAATGCGGCCATGTTCTTCGTCGAACTCACGGCAGGACTGCTCGCCGATTCTGTTTCATTGATCGCGGATTCGCTGGATATGCTGGGTGATGCTCTGGTTTACGGCTTCAGCATTTTCGTCGTCGCGCGAGGGTCAAGAATGAAAGCCAAGGCGGCCCTCCTCAAAGGCGGGATCATGGCTGCCTTCGGGCTATTCGTTTTTGCGCAGGCGATGTACAAGATTATGGTCCCGCATCTTCCCGTGTTCGAAACCATCGGGGTGATTGGCCTGCTGGCGCTTGCCGCAAATAGCCTCTGTCTTCTCTTGCTCTGGCGGCATCGGACTGATGACATCAATATGAGTTCGGTGTGGTTATGTTCTCGCAATGACATTATTGCGAATGTCTCCGTGTTGTGTGCCGCTGTCGGCGTATGGCTCACCAGTTCAGGCTGGCCTGATATTCTTGTGGGCTTGGCACTTGCGGCTCTTTTTCTCAGATCAGCGGTATTCGTTTTGCGTGGGGCAATGGGGGAGCTGCGAGCTGTGCATTCCTCACGTTAGCCAAAAAACTAGCATTCGAATGCCCCTTTGGATCTCGCTGAATCCTGGCTTTTCCACATGAGCACAGATCCCGTCGTTGCCTGCCCTGAGTGCGGTCGAAGGGGCTCAGCATGACAGCCTGGTGGGGGCTCCCCATTCTCATTTTCTCAAACCTGGTCACGCGTATTCCTGTCTTAGTTATTTGGGAAAAAACGGATGGGAAGCAATAGACGACAAGGCCTTGGTTCCCTGAGAAGGATAGAGCCCTCTTCGTAATCACTGATGAAAAGAGGGGAATCGGCTTCATGACGTACAATCGACTGATATAATGGGCCAAAACGTGAGCACAGAGACTACTTTATCAACAAAAATTGGGCAGATCTGTGGATAAATATTTCAAAAAGATGAACCATCAATTTCTTATCCTTTTTCAGGAACAAATCAAAAAGTGAAAGTCAAGAAAAAAGTCGTTTTCTACCTTTACGCCCATGCCAAAAAGTTCACACCACAAAATATGGTGGTTAAAATAAATTTTCATACAATGCCTAAAATGTAGGCAAATTGCTCAATTCTCTTTCAATCCATGGGATCTGAAGCTCTACACCTCAGCCACCACCATGTTATCCACAAAATTTGGGGAATACATTTTTTATGGCTGGCCTGCATTTTGCCCACTAGCAAAACACTGCATTTGTTGAAGAAATTCCTCATTCGAATGGTAAGTAAAGCAGCTGCGAGCAGGAACGCTTGCTCTGCCCCCCCCTCAGGTTCACACAAAGAAAAAAAATTCTCAGCTCTCAATGATATTCATGCTAAAAAAATTTTGGACGTACCTAGGGCATTTAAAATAAAAGGAACGGACTTGATTCTTGGCATTTCTTCTATCTCCAGTGCATCACTTTACCCCATTATGGATTTGCCCATCATGTGATCTTGTCTTTCTCCACCCAATCACCCGAATGCCTCATGCACAGCAAACCGGTTCCATGACTTGAGATACCCATCCCATGCGCATCTTCAGGTAGAAGGTTGCTCTAGGGTGTCATTTTTGGTACAAGTCTCTCATTCTTGCCGGTTCCATCTTTCGTATTTTCCCCACACATCGCTTCATTCGGAGGACGCTCTGATGTCTCAACACCTACACCCACTATGGTCCAGGCGAACGTTTCTCAAAACATCACTCGTGGGGATGGCCCTGCTCGGCAGTCGGTTGGTTCTTCCTGATGAGGTGGCTGCCCAACCTGTGCGATCAGGACGATTGCGTCTGTTCAATCGAAACACTCAGGAACGAATTCGGGTTCGTTATCGAACACCATCAGGCCGGTATGATCAACGCGCCTTACAGGATCTGAATTATGCCCTTCGATGCCATCATTCCGATCAAGTGTGTGACATTGATGTACGGTTACTGGACTATTTGGGGAAAATCCTCAATCTTGTCGGCCCAGGGAAGGAAGTTCACGTCTTCTCTGCCTATCGATCCCCTACCTTTAATGATTGGCTCGTTCGCACGGGCAAGGGCGCTGCACC
>JAOUQB010000314.1 GCA_029879555.1 Nitrospirota bacterium
AACCCCCAAGTCAGTATATGCATTCCGGCCCGGTATGGGTCATCCAGGTTCCCGGGAAAACCTCTTGCGAAATTAGCCGGGAAAACTTTAATCCAACATGTCTATGAAGCGGCCGCTCACGTGCCTCAGGTCGGACAGATCATGGTTCTCACCGATCACGATGGCATTGCTCAGGCGGTGAAGGGGTTTGGCGGGGAAGTCTGCCTGGTGACCGATCCCTGTCGGACGGGAACCGACCGGGTGGCAAAAGTCGCTTCGGCATTGACCTATAATGTGGTCGTGAACTTACAAGCTGATGAAGTCCTGCTCCATACCGATATCTTGAGTGATCTGATTCAACCATTTTTAAATACAAATGCGGGCATAGGGACATTGAAGCGAAAAATTCATTTGAGAGAAGACTATGAGAATTCTTCGATTGTCAAAGTTGTGACGAACCAACAGGGTCGGGCGTTGTATTTTTCCCGCAGTGCTATTCCATGCTGGCGAGACGGGATTCCTGAGGGGGTGGACCCCATTGCATGGATGCATTTAGGGATTTATATTTTTCAAAAACCCCTCTTGCAACAATTCAGTGAGTTGGAGACGGGTCTGCTTGAGGATGCGGAAAAATTAGAGCAATTACGAGCCTTAGAGCATGGTCTGCCGATTATGGTGTGGGAAACCGTTCACGAGTCTCTTCGCATTGATACGCCTGAAGATCTGGCGGTGGCAGAATCTTTACTCCTCACGAAACCGTCGAATGCGAAAAGGGGCTCTTGAGTCATGAGGGAAAGACTTGAAAGTAGAGAGAATAATGTGGTGAAGTCGAGAAGCACAGCGAGGAAATCATCATGAACAACATCCTGACAGTGAATCAGTTATGAGTAAATTTATTTTCATTACAGGTGGCGTGGTCTCATCTCTAGGAAAAGGCCTTTCTTCGGCGGCCATTGGGCATTTATTGGAAAGCCGGGGGATGACGATCACATTCTTGAAGCTTGATCCCTACATTAATGTGGATCCTGGAACGATGAATCCCTATCAACATGGGGAAGTCTACGTGACCGATGATGGGGCGGAAACGGACTTGGATCTTGGGCATTACGAACGATTTACGACGGTTCAGCTAAGCCGTGAGAATAATTGTACAACAGGGCGGATTTATGAATCGGTGATTCAGAAAGAACGAAAAGGGGAATTCCTCGGAGCGACGGTGCAAGTCGTACCTCACATTACTGATGCGATCAAGGAAACGATTATGAATGTCGCCCATGGTGTCGATGTCGTCATCGTCGAAATTGGTGGCACAGTCGGTGACATCGAAAGTCTCCCGTTTTTAGAGGCGATTCGCCAAATGCCCTATGATGTCGGTCGTGAAAACGTTCTCTATATCCATCTGACCCTCGTGCCCTACATTCCTACGGCAGGGGAACTGAAAACCAAACCCACACAGCATTCAGTCAATAAATTACGAGAAATCGGGATTCAACCCAATATTCTTCTCTGTCGAACGGACCGATATCTCCCACCGAACGTGAAGGACAAAATGGCGTTGTTTTGTAACGTCGAGAAAGACTCCGTCATTACAGCAAAGGACGTGGAATCGATTTATGAAGTGCCGATTGACTTACGCAAAGAAGGGCTGGATGAACTGATTGTTCGTTTACTGCGATTAGAAACCGGCCCTCCAAATCTTCGCGATTGGGATGAATTAGTTCAGAAAATCAAGCGACCCCGCCACGAGGTCACGATTGCCTTGGTTGGCAAGTATGTCGAATCGCGCGAATGCTACAAAAGTTTATCAGAGGCATTGGTCCATGGCGGCTTGCGGGATGAAACTAGCATCAAGATTCAATGGGTAGAATCCGGAGAAATTGAAAAAAATGGGACAGAGCGACTCCTCGCCGAGGTGGATGGCGTCTTGATTCCTGGAGGGTTTGGCATTCGAGGGATTGAAGGCAAAGTTGAAACCATCCGGCATGTGCGAGAAAAAAATATTCCCTTTTTAGGGATTTGTCTGGGCATGCAATGTGCTGTGATTGAAATTGCGCGGAATCTTGCTGGCCTCGAAAAAGCCAATAGTGCAGAATTTCATGCCGAAACGCCTCATGCCGTCATTGATTTATTGCCTGAACAGCGATCGATTCAAGATAAGGGCGGCACCATGAGATTGGGAGCTTTCCCTTGTAAGCTGGTTCCAGGGACTCTGGCATCAGCTGCTTACGACCAAGCAGAAATTCAAGAACGTCATCGCCATCGGTTTGAATTTAACAATGAGTACCGCGAGGCATTAACGTCCAAAGGCCTCATCATTAGCGGAACATCACCAGATGGGAAACTGGTCGAAATTATCGAATTACAGGGGCATCCCTGGTTTGTCGGCACACAATTTCACCCGGAATTTCACTCTCGGCTCTGCTCCCCGCATCCCTTATTTACCGCCTTTATTGGGGCTGCGCTTCAACGAAAATTCGGTACGTAGCAGACCGGATTACTGATGACTCCACCAACTGAAGTACAAATCGGCCCATTGCGAGTGGGGGGGGATGCTCCGCATATCCTCATTGCCGGTCCTTGTGTGGTTGAAAGTGAAACAATCGTACTGGAAACCGCCACAGCCATCGCCAAAATTGCCCAAGAATTACATATTCCCTACATCTTCAAGGCGTCGTATGATAAGGCCAACCGAACGTCGATCTCGTCCTTTCGCGGCTTAGGGCTCGAGCCTGGATTGAAAATTCTTCGAAAGGTGAAAGAAGAGGTCGGCGTCCCGGTACTGACGGATATTCATGAAGTTCAGGATGTCGGAGCAGTCGCTGAAGTCGTCGATATTTTGCAAATCCCAGCCTTTCTCTGTCGGCAAACAGACCTACTCTGTGCCGCAGCGAAATCTGGATGTGTTGTCAATGTGAAAAAGGGACAATTTTTATCCCCATGGGATATGCGTAACGTGGTCAATAAGCTTGAAGAGGCGGGGACGAAGAATATTTGCTTAACCGAACGCGGCGCAAGCTTCGGCTATCAAAACCTGGTTGTTGACATGCGCTCCCTGCCGGTGATGCGAGCCCTGGGCTATCCCGTGATTTTTGATGCCACGCATAGTGTGCAATTACCGGGTGGGGGAGGAACCTGTTCCTCAGGCCAACGAGAATTTGTGGCTCCGTTAGCCAGGGCAGCAGCAGCCGTCGGTTGTGATGGGTTTTTTATGGAAGTGCATCCCCAACCTGAAAACGCACTATCCGACGGACCCAATATGGTACGATTGAAAGAATTGAAAGGCCTGCTGCTCCAACTTCAAGCAATTTGGCAAGTTTCAGGCAAGGGAGATGCGCAGCCGTTAACCTGACAATCTACGTTAATTCTTGCAAACATGAATTCCACGGATGCCCTCAAGCCCGAAGCAAAGCCTTCCATTCAGGAAAGAGGGGAGTCAAGCCTGAATCTTCCCAATTCCCTGACCCTTCTACGAATCCTTTTAATTCCCGTATTTGTCTGGCTCTATCTAGAGCCAACGCCAGAGCGTACCTTTTGGGCGGGGCTGGTTTTTTCCGCAGCGGCTTTTACCGATTTTTTAGATGGGTATTTAGCTCGTCGCAGCGGGCAAATAACCAACCTGGGGAAATTGCTTGATCCCGTTGCAGACAAACTGCTAGTCGCCTCTGGCCTCATTTTGTTGGTGCAAATGCAGCAGGTAGCCGTGTGGCTGGCCATCGTGATGATTGCTCGTGAATTAATTGTCACAGGAGCAAGGGCGGTTGCCGCGAAAGAAGGCTTCATTGTCCCTGCTGATACGCTGGGGAAATATAAAGTGGTTGGTCAAATTGGTGGCATTCTCTGCTTGATTTTTCAAGGGGCTTGGCTTGAAGCTCAAGTTATTCTTTCGGTTGTTGGGATTCTCCTTCTCTATACAGCACTAGTCTTCTCCTTAGTGTCTGGTTGGCGATATCTCGTGCTTATTTTTAAAAAATTAAGCCCCCAATATTGGTAGGGCATTC